>JANXSH010000537.1 GCA_025356615.1 Planctomycetia bacterium
GCCGAAGACGCTGCCTCGGCCGGTCGTGAAGACGCAAACGTTGGCGCCGCCGGCGACGATGCCGGTCATACTGACGGGATCGTAGCCGGGCGTGTCCATGACGACGAAGCCCTTGGCCAGCACCGGCTCGGCATAGTGGACGACGTCCACCATCGCGGTCGAGCCGCCCTTGGCGATGGCCCCGAGGCTCTTCTCGTAGATGGTCGTGAGGCCGCCCTCCTTGTTGCCGACGGAGGGGTTGTTGTTGATCTCCGCGCCGAACAGCTTGGTGTACCACTCCCACCAGTGGATGCGCTCGACGAGCTTCTCGCCGACGGCCCGCGTGATCGCCCGGCGGGTGAGCAGGTGTTCCGCGCCGTAGATCTCCGGCGTCTCGCCGATGATGCTCGTGCCGCCCTGCTGGATGAGAAGGTCACTCGCGACGCCCACCGCCGGGTTGGCGGTCACGCCGCTGTTGCCGTCGCTCCCGCCGCAGTTGGTGCCGAGGATGATCTTGTCTGCCGACAGACTCGTGCGCCGTGACTCGTTGACCTGGGGCAACAGGTCGGCGATGGCGCGGACGCCGGCATCGACCGTCTTGCCGATGCCGCCGCACTCCTGGATCGTGAGGACTTTGGGCCGCTTCTTGGAGCCGTTGAGCTGGATGAGGGTCTCGCCCTCGATGAGGTGGATCGCCTGGCCGGTCTCGCAGCCGAGGCCGATGAGGATGTACGCGGCGACGTTCGGGTGCCTCGCGAACCCGGCGAGGGTGCGGTCGAGTTGACGATGGTCCGGGCCGTCGTACTGCATGGCGCAGCCGGCCTTGTGGGTGATCGCCACGACGCCATCGACGTTGGGATACTGCTTCAGGAGGTCCGACGCGCGAAACTTCTCCGAGATGTACTTGCTCGTCGAGGCGGAGCAATTCACCGTGGAGATGATGGCGATGAAGTTGCGCGTGCCGAATCGCCCGTCGCCGCGATCGTACCCCATCCAGGTGCGATACTCGGCGGGTGGAGCTTGCGGAGGCGGGCAGTCGCGGCAAAAGGCGTAGTCGCGCTCGAAAAGATCGGCACCGAGATTGTGGCTGTGGACCAGTTCGCCCGGCTCGATGTCCCGACTGGCGAAGCCGATGATCTGGCCGTACTTCGTCACCGTCTCGCCCTTGCGGATCACGCGAAGCGCGAGCTTGTGACCCAGTCCCACCCGGCCGGACGCGGTGAACGTCTCCGGGCCGAAGGCGAGTTGTTGCCCCGCCGGGATGGTGCGGGCGGCGACCGCGACGTTGTCGTCGGGTCGGAGGTGGACGGCATAGCGCGACAGGGGTTCGGCAGACATGGGGTCATCTCGGGAGGGGGGAATAAGCTGTAGGGTTAGGATATGCGAGGAGGGAGGCGATGTCCCATTCTTCGTCTTTCTCTGTGCCCGCGCCGACTCACCCTCGTCGAGGACCGTTAAGGCTCGCGCAAAACGGCGATGTGCGGCAGATGGCGGTATTCGTCGTTATAATCCAGCCCGTAGCCGACGACGAACTCGTCGGGAATGTCGAAGCCAACGTAGTCGGCCTCGACGGGGGCGATGAGCCGTTCCTTCTTGCGGAGTAGCACGGCGACGCGGATGTGCGCCGCGCCTCGACCCCGGATCGTCTCGATGACGCGCGCGAGCGTCTGGCCGGTGTCGAGGATGTCATCGACGATCAGGACTTCGCGCCCGGCAAGGTCGGGGAGCGTGTCCGCGCGGAGTTGCAACGCACCGGCAGAGGTGGCCGTCCCGCGATAGCTCGACGCCTGGACGAGGTGTATGCGCACGGGCAGGTCGAGCCTGCGGATCAGGTCGGCGAGGAAGACCAGGCAACCCGTCAGGACGCCGACGATCATGACCGGGCGGCTCTGGTAGTCGCGCTCGATCTGCTCGGCCAACTCGACGACCCGCTGATGGATGCGGTCTGCGGCGATGAGAATTTCCATATTCGACAGCGACTCCTTCAGGAGTTACGCAGGGGGCGAGCGGCCCCCGTCGAGGGGCTGTATTCGTTGGTTCGGAACCAGCCCCTCGACGGGGGCCGATCACCACGGCACCATCACCAAGGGGTCTTTTTATACCCAGCCCACCCGACCGCAAAGTCAGACGATCTCCAAAAGGAAGGGGGACCAAAGGCGTCGCCGTCCGACTCTCCCTTTCCTTGCAGGAGTGTGAGGTCTTTCCGGCAACAGGCCCTCTTCGCCGTGCCGTGTCCGAGCGAGCCGGAATGCGTATGCTGTAGGATATGATGAAGACCCCGGTATCGCTGCTGGAACGAATATGCCTACAACCGGACGAGCAGCACTGGGAGCGGTTCCTGGTATTGTTCACCCCTTTGCTGTCTCGTTGGGGGCGTCGTCTGGGCGTTCCTGCGGCGGACACCGAAGACCTACTCCAGGAAGTCTTCACCACCCTCTTTCGGAAACTCCCGGAGTTTCGGTACGACCCGACGAAGAGCTTTCGAGCCTGGCTGTGGACTGTTTTTCACCGTCAAACAGTTGCCTGGCGAAAGCAACAGGCGCGCAACCTGCCTCTCACCGTGGAACAGCTCGAAGCCCTCACCTCCCCCGACAGCATCCTCGAAGCGACCGAAGCGGAGTATCGGCGCGTCTTGCAAGACCGCGTCCTCCACATCGTGCAGACCGACTTTCCTCCTCGGACCTGGGAAATCTTCTGGCAGGTAACGGTCGAGGGTCGATCGGGCGTCGAGGTGGCCCGACAGTTCGACACGACGCCGAACGCGGTCTACCTCGCGCGGGGTCGAGTCCTGGCCCGCTTGCGGGAAGAACTGACCGATCTGGACCGATGAGAGACTCTCGCGAAATCAAGAATTTAGCCACAGATGAACACAGATGAACACAGATAAGACCAAAGACGAATTGTAAATGCTTTATGTCTTATCTGTGTTCATCTGTGTTCATCTGTGGCTAAATTCTTGATTTCGCGACAGGTTTCGGCGGCTAGGTCTCTACTCTCTTGTAGACGGCTGTACTCAATCTCTTTCAGGGTTCCTCTCATGACCACGCCACGCGCCCGAGCGGATGTCGAATTGCTGGAGAACCTGGTTCTCGGCAAGCTCCCGGTTGTCGAGGCGGAACGCCTCGCCGTCGAGTATGCGGACGATAGCCGGGTGGTGGAGTTGGCCGAAGCGGTCGCCGGCCGAGGCGACACGCTCGTCGCCTCCCTGCGCAACCATCAGACCATCGCCGATCCGAGCGCCGACGACCTCGTCCGTCGTCTGGTGCTGCGGCTGAGGGGCGCTGCGGCCCCAACAGATTCCGCGAACCAGACCTGCGCCCCGGAGGATGGGTTCACCGGGCAACCACTGATGCCCGATCGCCTCGAATATTTCCAGATCCGGAAGATCCTCGGCGAGGGCGGCATGGGCACCGTGTATCTCGCCGACGACACGCGACTGCAACGGCAAGTCGCCCTGAAGACGCTCAAGCGGGAGTTGGCCGTCAGTCCCGGAGCGAGGGAGCGCTTCCTGCACGAGGCGCGCAGCGCCGCGAGGTTGGAACACGACCACATCATCCCGATCTACTACGTCGGCGAGTCGGACGGCATTCCCTTCCTGGCGATGCCACTCCTCCAGGGGCAGCCGCTCGATGCGCGAATCCAGCGGGGAACGCCTTTGCCTGTTCTCGAGGCGATCCGAATCACCCGCCAGATCGCCTCGGGCCTCGCCGTCGCTCACGAGCGCGGCCTCATCCACCGCGACATCAAGCCGGGCAACGTCTGGCTGGAAGCGCCGGCCGGGCGGGTGAAGATCCTCGACTTCGGACTGGTCCGCAGCCAGAAGGCGGACACGAACCTCACCGCCAGCGGTGCCATCCTCGGCACTCCCGCGTACATGGCCCCGGAACAGGCGCGCGGTGCGCCGGTCGATCACCGGGCCGACCTGTTCAGCCTCGGCTGTGTGCTGTACGAGATGCTGACCGGCCGACGCCCGTTCACTGGCCTGGACGCGATGGCTGTGCTGCTCAGCGTGACGATCGACACCCCGAAGGCTCCGCACGAGGTCAACCCGTACTGCCCGCCGGACCTGTCCCGGCTGACGATGCGACTGCTGGCGAAGTCATCCGACGGGCGGCCTGCGTCCGCCGGGGAAGTCGTGGACGCGCTGGCGAAAATGGAACACACGGCGGACGCCACGGCGGTCTCCACCCCGAACCCGTGGGCCGACATCGACGATCGCGACCACACGGAGCAGTTCACGACGCCGGCGAAGCCGAAGGCCGGCGCGAAGACTATGCCGCGCAAGCGACGGCTGCTCCCCCTGGTGGCTGTCGGCCTGATGTTGGCCTTCGTCGGCGTCGGCGTCCTCTTCGGCGGCACGATCTACCGCGTCGTCTTCAACAAGGGCGAACTGGTGATCGAGGTCGAGGACAAGGACATCGAGGTCAAGATCGTACACAACGGCGTCGTCGTGCAGGACAAGCCGAGCAAGCGCGAGTTCACGCTGACGGCCGGCAAGGGCGAGATCGAGGTGCTGGAGCGTGACGGCATCAAGCTGACGACGAAGAAGTTCGAGCTGACCCGCAATGGCAGGACGACGGTGAAGGTCACGGCAGGGGAGTTGGCAGAGGCGCGCGACGCTCCCGAGCGCAAGGCCGCCGCGTATGTTCTGTCCATCGGCGGGACGGTCAAGGTCAATGACTCGCAGCAGGAGATCAAGGTCGCCGCAGACCTGCCACGAGGGGCGTTTCGGCTGACGTGGGTCAACTTGTACCAGAACAAGCAGGTGAGCGACGCGGGCCTGGCGAACTTCGAAGACTGCAAGAACCTGGGGTACCTCAACCTTCAACAAACGCAGGTGGGCAACGCGGGCCTGGCCCACTTCGAGCACTGCAAGAGCCTGACATACCTCAACCTGGTCGGCACGCAGGTGGGCGACGCGGGGCTGGTCCACTTCAGTGGTTGCAAGAGCCTGACATTCCTCAAACTGAGCGGAACGCAGGTGGGCGACGCGGGGCTGGCCCACTTCAGTGGTTGCAAGACCCTGAAGGACATCGACCTGGGCGCCACACACGTGAGCGACGCGGGCCTGGCCCACTTCAAGGACTGCTACCTGATGGCCCTTGCCCTGGCCAGAACGGAGGTGGGCGACGCGGGCTTGGCCCACTTCAAGGACTGCAAGAGCCTGATGACTCTCAACCTGCACTTTACGAAAGTGAGCAACGCGGGCCTGGTCCACCTCAAGGGCTGCACGAATCTGCATGTTCTCTACCTGATGGGCACGCAGGTGAGCGACACGGGCCTGGCCCACCTCGAGGGCTGCAAAAAGCTGACGGTACTCGATCTCCTTCAGACCAAAGTGACCAAGGCGGGGGCCCAGAAGTTCGCGGCGGCGTTGCCCGGCTGCAAGATCACGTCGGATCACGGCACGTTCGGACCGAACCAGCCTTCCGACCCGGATCGCAAGGCCGCCGAGTGGATACTGTCCATCGGCGGGGTGGTCGGCGTGAACGACCCGTTCCAGTGGATCGAAACCGTCGCCGACTTGCCGCGTGAGTCGTTCCGTCTGACAGGGGTGGTTTTGCTCTCGAATCCACGGGTGAGCGACGCGAACCTGGTCCACCTCGATGGCTGCAAGAACCTGACGTACCTCTACCTGAGGCGCACGCAGGTGGGCGACGCGGGGTTGGCCCACTTCAAAGGCTGCAAGAACCTGACGTACCTGGACCTGACTGACACGAAGGTGACAGACGCGGGGCTGGCCCACTTCGAGGACCGCAAGAACCTGACGCACCTCATCGTCTCGGGCACGCGGGTGGGCGACGCGGGGCTGGCCCACTTCAAGGACTGCAAGAACCTAACAAGTCTCGAGATCCAGTCCACGAAGGTCAGCGACGCGGGCCTGGCCCACTTCAAGGGCCGCAAGAACCTGACGTATCTCAACCTAGGTGGCACGAAGGTGACTGACGCAGGGCTGGCCCACTTCGAGGACTGCAAGAACCTGACGCACCTCAACGTTGCGGACACGCGGGTGGGCGACGCGGGGGTGGCCCACTTCGAGGACTGCAAGAGCCTAACAAGCCTTCGACTGGATGGGTCGCAGGCAGGCGACGCGGGGCTGGCCCACTTCAAGGACTGCAAGAGCCTTAGCGGCCTTCACCTGGGGGGCAGAAAGTGTAGCGACGCGGGGCTGGCACACTTCAAGGATTGCAAGAGCCTGAAGACTCTCTATTTGAACCACTCGAGCGTGAGCGACGCGAGTCTCGAAGTTTTGGCCGGACTGCCCAGCCTATCTTCATTAGAGATGCGATCCATCCGCATCTCCAAGCACGGCTATAACCGCCTGAAAGCGGCGATGCCGAAGTGCAACATCGCATGGTCCGAGACGAACCGCACCGCCGCCGAGCAGGTGCTGGCGCTGGGCGGCAGCGTGACGATCGCCACGCCCGGCAAGGACGACGCCCGGCCCGTCAAGGCGACCGACGTGCTACCCCTGACGTTCTTCCAGGTTCGCACCGTCTCACTCGCCGGCTCCGAGAAGCCCCTCGGCGAACCTCTCGGCACGCTCTCCCTTTTGCACTTCGCCGAGTTCGACCGGCTCGAGTCCATCGACCTATCCGGGACGAAGACGCCGGACCTCGCGCCGCTGATGACCGTCGCCGGGCTGCGCGAGTTGTCCCTTGCCGGGGCTGGCCTGACCGACGAGTCGCTCGGGCAGTTCCCGAAACTGCCCAAACTCCGGCGGCTGGTACTCGATAACAACCCCATCCGGGGAACGGGGCTGGCTCGCCTCCAAGAACTGCCGGAGCTGCGCGAGCTGTCGCTCGGCGGCCCGGCGCTCACGGACCTGTTCGCCAAGAACCTGGCCGGGCTGAAGAAGCTGAAGAAGCTGTCCCTGGTCGGCGCGCCCCTGACCGACGCCGGGGTCCGACACCTGACGGCGCTGACGGAACTGACGGCGCTGGACCTGCGCAAGACCAAGGTCACGGCTGCGGGCATCGTGGCGCTGAAGAAGGCGCTGCCGAAGGTTGAGATCGAGTGGGACGGCGGCGAGGCGAAGGGGAAGTGACGTACCAAGGGGGCCGAGATGCCTCTCGATCGACGGCGACGAAACGACTGGACTGAGCCGCTGCGAAACGAAGGGATGCAGGTCTGGTTTCCAACTAGACGGGCAGCAGATGTCCGGTCGGAAACCGGACCTACCGCGACCTCTCGCCTCACGGCGTACTCATGCCAACGAAGTTGCCGTCGTTCTCGCGAGCCAGCGCCCACAGGAACGAGCCGAGGTCCGGGCTTTCGTAGAAGAAGCCGATCGTGTTGATGCGGACCTTCGGCGACTTCGTGAGGGACTTATTCCAGTTCGTCTTCAGCTTCGTCAACACATACCGCCCGAGTTTCTGGCTGCGGTCGAATTCGCTGAGGCGAAGGCGCTCGTCGGCGGTGACTCCCTCGCCCTGGTTGGGCAGGCCGTCGCTGAGGAGGTAGACCGTGTCGAGGCCCGACTCGCGGTAGGCGAAGGCGGCCTCGAGGGCCGAGTACATATTCGTCCCGCCCGCAGGCTTGATGGCGGCGAGTGTCTTCTCGACCTTCGCGGCCGTCGCCGCTCCGTCGTTGCGGAGCCACTTGCCGGACGAGCCGAGGGGGAAACCCGCCGTCTTGGCGAAGGTGATGACCTGGTACTGCTCGAGGGCAGGCATGCTCTTCAAGAGCTTGCCGACGGTGGTGTAGACCTCTCTCCACTTCTGCGGCGAGTCGGTCAGCGAATCGACCATCGTCATGCTGCCGGAGGTGTCCACGAGGAAGATGACGTTCTTGCCCGTCAAGTTGATGCCCGCGAATCGATTGTCGGCTGCGGAGCGGATGGCCCGATTCTCGTTCCCGAGGCGGATCAACTTGGCGTCGGCGGCCAGGAGATCGTCGCGGTAGTCCTTCTCCATCTTGGCGAGGCGGGCGATTGCGTCCTTGCCTCCTCGATCCAGGGCGGTGAACTTTCGCTCGGCGGCGTCGAGTTCGGTGAGGCGGGCCTTCAGCTTCTCGTCGAGGGCGAGTTCGCGCTTCATCGACTCGGCATAGCGGTCCTTATACGCCTGGAGACCCTTGATCTCCGTGTCCCTCTTGGTGAGGGTCGTCTCCATCGTCGTTCGCATGCGGTTCGATGCGGTCAGCGACTTCGACGCGGCGTCCAGTTCCCGCTCGCGCAGGGCGAGCGACTTCCCGAGGTCGTCGGCACGGGTGCGCTCCGCGTTGCGGAGTTTGCCCGTCGCGGCGAGGTCGTCCCGGATCTTGGCGAGGGCGCTTTCCTCGTCTTTCAGGCGAGTCGAGAGGCCGTCGCCCTTTTTTCGCTCGGCATCGACCCGGCCCATCGCCGACTTCAGGTCCGCATCGAGGGCGGCGAGCCGCGCGGTCGAAAGTTTCATCTTGCTCGCAAGCTCGTCGGCATCGGCGCGGGCGATGTCGCGGCTCTTTTCGAGGGATGCGCTCGAAGCCTCGAGGTCGCGGATGCGCCCCTCCAACGCCAGGGCGGCGGCGGCGGCCTTCTTGCGTTCGTCGAGCATCTGCCGGAGCCGGGCACCGGCCAGGGTGTATTCGGTCCGAGACGCGGCGAGCAACTTCCCGCTCTCGGTCTTGTCGGCTTCGGCCTGGAGGCGGAGGGCGGCGAGTTCCTTGTCTCGCTCGTCGGCCTCGTCCTCGCTCTGCTTGGCGTTGAGCAGCCAGACCAGGATGACGCAGCCGAGGGCGCAGCACAGCACGTCCACCATAGACAGGCTGAAGATCGACGGAACCTTGTGCCGGATGCGCATGGGGATCTCCTATACTCGTCGGGTCAGGGATGACACATCTGGCAAGGGAGAACTTAGCCCGACGCGCTAGCGAGGGTTGTGTTTAGGTTCTCGATAGTGTCCTGTTTCCCTCGCTAGCGCGTCGGGCTAGATTCGTGTCATTCCCCCGCGAGAAGTATATCACCAGTTGGACGCGGCGGCGGGGTGCGATCCGGCGGTCTCGCCGAGGAAGCGCAACACCGGCCCGCGCGGGCCGAGCCGGATCCAGTCGCCGGAGTGCAGCGCTGCCTGCTGCTGGACGGGGCGATCGTTGAGCAAGGTGCCGTGCCGACTGCGGTCGCAGAGCATGTAGGCGCGGCGGTCGAAGACGATCTCGCAATGCTTACCGCTGACGTGCGGGAACAGTTCGCTCTCGAACACGAGGTCGCACGACGGGTCGCGGCCCAGGGAGAAGGTCGCGGCGGGGAGGAGGTGTTCTCGCCCCCGGAACGTCAGACGCGCCGGGCCGCTCTCCTTCGGAACCGCCCCCTCGATGGGAGGGAGGGCGACGTGGTCGAGGTGCCCGCGCGGGAAGTGCCCGCCGTGGATGCGGGCCGCGAGTTCGTGGGCCATGAGGGCCAGGGCGTCGGCGGGAAGGACGTGGACCATGTCCCCCGCCGAGCGCGGGCCGAGGATGAGGTCGCCGTAGTCGGCGCTCTCGTCCGCGAGCCGGGGCATGACCTCGCAGCGAGATCGGACCACCTGCGCGAAGCCCGGCAGGGCGGCGGCGGGGTGCGTGAGGACGACCGCCGAGAGCTGGCCCAGCGACTCGATACTCGAGAGGATCACGTCGAGGTCTGCGGCCGCCTGCTGGAGCAACGGCGCGACGAAGACCGACACCTCGTCGGCGTGGCACATCACGTTGTGGAACCAGCCCTCGCCCTGGATGCGGACCTGGAGGAGGTTCGTCGGCCCCTGGTCGAGGGCGTGTGCGAGTTGCTCGTAGAGCGCTTGTTCCGTCGTCGCCGACTCGCGCGGGTCGCGCCGACTCTGGCGGACGCAGCGATTCGACACGCCGTCGAGCAGCCTACGCAGCCAGACGCCCCGCGCCAGGGGGGTCGTCAGCTGGACGAGGCGCGGGAGCAGCTGCCCGCCGTCGCGGTCGAGTCGGCGCTCGACCACCGACCAGGTGATGGCGTAAGTGTCGGCCTCGATGACGAGGATGAGGCCAGGCTCGGCGTGCGAGTCGGCGACGATCGGCGACGCCAGGACCGCAGCGATGGGCGACGAGAGGGTCCCGAGGATGGGCAACCGCGACGCCTCGACGAGGCGCATGAGGCGGACGAGTTGAAGCTCGTCGAGGTAAGCGGGGACGGTGCTGACCAGCCCGGCGGTGTGTTTCAGCGTATCGCCGAGCGCGCCGAGGGCCAGCGCGACCGCCTTATCGGGATCGACCCGGTGTTTGTCGCTGGCCCAGTGGTTCGCGGAGCCGAGCGCGGGCAGGTAGTCGGCGCATACGAGGTGTGGCCTCGCGCGCATCAGGGCGAAGCCCGCCCGGCCCACCTGGGGGACTCGGCCCTCGAGGCTGATGGCGAGCGACAGCTCGGCGCGGTCCCCGTCGAGGGTGACAAGCCCAGGCGGTCGCGCGCCAGGCCCGGCGACGGCGCGAGCGCGACCGGAATTCAGGTCCAGCCCGACCAGGCTCATAGGTGCGACCTCCGGGAGTCGAGCAGTTCGCCGGCCACGGTCGCCCGCTCCCCAGGCTCCGGCTCGGTGTCGTAGAGTCTGCTGACGAGGTGGTCGAGACTGTATTGCTGGCAGTCGATGACGAGGCCCTCTTCCTCGCGCTGGACGGCGTGCAGGAGGAACATGACGACCAGACTCAGGGCCAGCGCGACGAGCGTGCAGTCGAAGGCGATGTTGAGGTGCCCCGTCGCCTCCTTGATGAACTGGGCGATCGCCATCTTCTTCTCGCCCGTGGAGTTCATCTCCCCGCCGAGCGTCAGGCTGCCCGCCAGGCCGCGCACGGTGCCGAGGAATCCGATAGCGGGGATGGCCCAGGCGAGGTAATGCACCGTCGCCATGCTGCTGACGAGCCTGCCCAGATCGACATCGCCCTGCGTGCGGACGATGTCCGCCACATCCCGGCTACTCCGACTCGTGGCGAACTTGCCGAGGGCGAGGCGGAGCATGTTGGCGAGGATGAACGGCCCCCGTCGCCCGACGCGGTCGTCGATCCGGCGCTGGAGGTCGCGGGCGTCATCGACGAGGATGCACTGGCCGGGCGTGAGCAACTCCAAGTGGAAGGCGCGTTGTTGACGACGGACCTCGAGGTATCGGCTCAGGAGGATGAAGCACGCCCAGGCGACGCAGCAGTAGCACGCGATCTGCTCCGGCCCGAGCAACAGCTTGGCGATGCGCTCGTTGGTCCACTTGACGCCGGTGGTCGTCTCCTCCTGGGGGTGGTTGGCGACGCTGTACTGATAGAGGGGGATGGTGATCGCGCAGACGAGCGCCAGCGCGAGGACGAGCAGGGGCCATTCGCGGGTAGGTCGTAGCGAGGCGGGGAGCGCCATGCCATTCTCCGGGGTGGTGCGTCAATGAGGTTGATATGTATTGTCCCGGATGGGAGGGGGAGAAGTCAAGATGGAGCGGTCGGCGAAAGAAGGAAGATTGTAACGCCGGCCTCGCGGTGTGATGATGATGCGGGTATGATGGGCGAGCCGATTGGCATGGAGGATCTCGCGATGAGTGACCCGGTCGATGTGATGCTAGCGGACCCGAGCGAGGCCGAACTCGTCGCCGCGTTGGAGCAGGCGAGCTTTTCCAAGATGTCGGCCTACGCCGAGATACGTTCGCCGGCACAAATTGCCGAGTTCGTCAGGAACCGTTGGAAGACCCAACGCGCCGAAGTCGTCGCCAATGCCGAAGGGCAAATGGCGATCACCCAGATGATAGGCCCGAGGGATCGAACGGACTACGTCCTCCTCGCCTGGTGGAGCGACCATTGCGGCGGCAAGCACGTCCGCATTCGTGGCGGCGACAAGGTGAACCTGCGAACGCACCTGAGCCGACTCGACCGCGACGAGCGCCCCCCCCTGTGGCAGGTGTATCCCGAGCGCGTCTACCGCGTGAAGCGCGGCGACGCGGAGTCGGCGTGGCTGGCGTCGTGCGCCTGCGGCGTGACGGGGGTGCCGCGCGAGATCGCGTGGATGGGGCCGCGCTGCGGGCCGTGCCACGACAGGCGCGAGGAGGGGGATTTAGGGGCGGTGAGTGAGGGGAAGACGATTTTGCGGGAGGAGCAGAGAGTAGATGCACTGGCGTTCGCGCCGGACGACCGGGCAGTCGCCGCAGTGATCGAGCAGGAACTTCTCGTCGAGATTCGTCGAAGTGAGGGCGAAAGGGGCTTGTA
>JANXSH010000565.1 GCA_025356615.1 Planctomycetia bacterium
GAGCCTCGAGTATCTCGTCGGATAGTTTGCGGGCGTCTGGCAGGGTGATAGTCATGATACGTTCCTCCTTCTTCCCTCTATACTTATTATACGCTGGTCCAACCTCCACTTATTGATGATCTATCGGGCCGGGGTAATAGCGTCGTCGGCTCCGCGAAGGATCCGCTCGACCGACTCGGCGTTTTCGTTAGTCTGTTGCCCTGCATGGAGCAGGACGGCCTGTACAAAAAGTTCGATTTGACGCGCGGTTGGGCGGACCAGAGGAAGACGGTGAACTCCGTGTCCTACTTCCGACCCTGGAACTGCCCGATCGATTCGACCTCCGAGACGGCGAGGCATACGAACTACGTCGCCCTCGCGGGTGCCGGATCGGATTCCCCAACGCTGCCAGCGAAGGACAAGAGGGTGGGGGCGTTCGGATACGATCGAGTCGTCCGACTGGAGGACATCAAGGACGGCACGAGCAACACGCTTCTCTTCCTGGAGACGCACCAGGACACCGGCTCATGGGCCTCCGCAGGGCATGCGACCCTGCGCGGCATCGACCCCGACGACGAGACGCCGGTCGGCAAGGGCAGGGCGTTCGGCGTCCATCACGCCATCTCGGAATGGAACTGGGGCCGGATGCCCGGCGAGTGCAACGCGGTGTTGGCCGACGGCTCGGCGCGGACGCTGACGGCGAAGGTCAGTGGCAGCGTGCTGTCGGCGCTGGCGACGATCGCGGGAGGGGAGGACGTATCGGGCATGGAGTGGTGAGCATCGACCGCTCGTTCAACCTTGGGGTTCTCCGCCAATCATGCTGAGGCGGTAGACGTGAAACGAGGAAGACCTCCCTCGAAGCCTCGAAGGAAGACGAGGAAGGGTGTGACTACGGAAGTAGGCAAATGAGAGGCGCTGCCCCAGAGCTTATCGATTGCAATCGCTGGGCTTCGCCTACTTCCATAGCTACACCCCGAGGAAGAACTCGTTTCTTTGCGGCTTCGAGGCTTCGAGGGAGGTTCTCATCCCACGAATCAGCGCAACTGGCGGGGGAAGGCGGAGAGCTAGACGAGCACCAGAATATGTCTGTGTTGCCATCGATATTCTGCATCGATACACATTCCCGATAAGGGTGTCCGACACGAATCCCTCGTACTCGTGTTCCTCCGGCAGCAATAGGAGAGGTCGATGAAGCAGCTCGTTTGCATCGTGGTCGTGATGCTGGTCGCATCTAGGGTGCAGGCCGAGAGGCCGCCGCAGTCGCGCGAGAAGGCGGACCTCGTGGTCGTCGGCAAGGTGACGAAGCTCGCGACGAAGGACGCAACCTTTGGCGACGACGGGACGATGACCACCTACACCGCGACGGTCAAGGTGGACAAGGTCGAGAAGGGCAAGGCAGGCGACACGATCACCGTCACCTGGTTCCGGGTCACGAAGAGTCCGTCGAAGCCGCTCTCTGGGGCGTATGGACAGGACCACAAGTTGAAGGAGAAGGACACCGCGACGTTCTGGTTGATGGAAGGCGGCAAGGATCGCTGGAATGTGATCTACAACTCGAAGGGCGTGGAGAGGGTGAAGGAGTAACGGTGTCGGATCGAGCAAACCTCTGCTCACACGCGGGATAGAGGTCTTGCCGGCCCGAAACGAGAACGAGAAGGGCCGCTCCCATCGATGGGAGCGGCCCTGTTGAGCAAGCGAGTGCGCGACGCGCTACTTGCCGCTATTGTCCTTGATATCCTGGCCGGTCTGCTTCACCGCGTCGCCGGTCTTCTTGGCGGCGTCCGCAGTCTTATCCGCAGCCTGGTCGGCCTTCTCCTTGGTCCAGTCGGCGGCCTTCTCGGCTCCCTCCTTGACTGCGGTTCCTGCCTTCTTCGCGGCGTCCGCGACCGACTGGCCCGCGTTCTCGATTTTCTCTTTGATATCCGCCATGATCGATTCTCCAGCTAGGTTCAAGGGAGCGAGCGCTGCACCGTACCCCCGCGAGTGGGTTGTACTTGCGGCTCGGTACTCGGAGAAAATGAGATGCAAGTCGCGTGCCGAGACTGATCGGCGATTCACGTCCCACGCTTCCACACCTCGATGAACCAGTTCAGTACCAACAGGAAGTCCTCCTCGCGCGGCGGAACCGCCGGAGCCGTCAGGGCGTTGGGGAAGAAGAACGCGAGCGAGAAGATCAGCACCTTGGCATCGTTCTCGGGGTCGGCGACGTGCAACTCGCCGCTCTGCATGCTCATCGCCAGCAGTTTCGCGACGTTCTCCCACATCATTCGCCCTTCCTCGTGGGGTCGGTCCGGCTTCAGCCGTAGCACCTCCCGCGTCAGTTCGACGGCGTGGCGCGAACTCGTCCTCGTCTCCTCGGCCTCCCGGAAGCGCGTCACGAGGTATTCGCGCAACTTGTCCGCGACCGGGGCCGGGGACGCGAGGATCTCCTCGGCGTGCTTCCGGTGCCTGGCTGCGTAATCCTCGGCACAGGCGACGACGAGATCGTCCTTGCCCGCGAAGTAGAGGTACAGCGTCCCGACCGCGACCCCCGCGTCCTGGGCGACCTCCCTGACGGTGGTCTTCTTGATGCCGTAGTAGCGGAACCGCTTCCGGGCCGCCTCGACGATTCGCTCGCGCTTGTCGTCCATCGCGGTGCCTCCTCTCACGGACGCCGTCGCACGATCATCCGCACGCCGGTCTTCGGGCGCAGCGTGAACGTCGGGTCGGGAATCACCACATGGCCGGGGGCCGAGGTGAAGTGGAACCGTTGGGCCAGGGCCGCGAGGACGAGCGGCCCCTCGATCAGGGCGAAGTGGTTGCCGATACAGACGCGCGGCCCGCCTCCGAAGGGGAAGTAGGCGAACTTGGGTCGGTCGAGGCCGGCACCGGGCAGGAATCGCGACGGGTCGAACTTGTCCGGCTCCTTCCAGAACGCCGGGTGGCGGTGCGCCACCAGTTGGGACACGGTCACGAGCGCCTTAGCCGGGATCGGGTAGCCGTTGATCTCGTCGGCGTCGATCGACTCGCGCGGCATGCCCCAGGCGGGCGGATACAGTCGCATCGACTCCTCGAAGACGGCCGTCGCCAGGGGCAGGTGGGGGAGATCCTCGACGGTCGGCGTGCGGCCCGAGAGGCGACCCGACGCCTCGTCGCGGAGTGCCTGCTGCACGTCCTGATGCTCGGCCAGGAGGTGCAACGCCCAGGACCACGTCGCCCCGACGGTCTCGTGGGCCGCCGTCAGGAGAGTGATGACCTCGTCCCGGAGCTGCTGGTCCGTCATCCCGGTCCCCGACTCCTTGTCCTGGGCCGCCAGGAGCATGCCCAGTACGTCGTGCATCGGCTCCCCCGCACGGCGGGACTCGATCAACTCCAGAACGACGCGGTCGATCAGTTCCTTACTCCGCCGGAACTCCCGATTGCGGCGGGTCGGAACCCAGAGCGGGAGCCTCGGCTTGCCGTTCATCATCGCGCTGACCTGGCCGAACGTCACCCGGAAGGCGTCGCCGATGGAGTCGGCCTCGCCGCTGATGTCGGTGCTGAACAGCGTCGTCCCGGCGATCCGCAGGCCGAGTCGCATCATCTCCGGGACGATGTCGATCGTCTGCTCGGCCCCGCCTTGTTCCCACTCCCGAATCAGGCGTTCCGCAGCGGCACCGATGAGCGGGCCGAACTTCACGACCTGGTTTCGCAGGAAGGCCGGCTGAGAGAGCCGACGTTGGCGCAGCCAGAAGTTGCCTTCGCTGGTGATGATGCCGTTGCCCGCGAGCATGCGGACCGGCTTGTTGAAGAAGTCCGGCTTGCGGTAGTTCTTGTGATTCTCGGAGAGGACGTGTTCGATGGCGATGGGGTCGGCCAAATAGTAGAGGTACATCCGGGGCACAATGCGGATACGGACGTAGTCCCCATACTCCTTCCACGTCTGCTGATAGAAGTTCAGGGGGTCATTCTGCATCGGGCGCATGCAACCGAGGAGCCAGTGCCCGCGTGGGCCAGGCCACGCCTTCTTCGGCGTCACGGGGGCCGGAAGGGTCGATTCGCTTACCGCCGTCATCAGAATGCTCCTGGTTAGAAGAGGTGAACAATGAACCGTTTCGTTCATTATTCATTCTACTTAGAGCATCTCTCGAGACAAGTCTTCTCTTGGCCGCCCCACATTCAATGCTCGTGCCTGTGGTGAATGTCCGGGTAGTGCGGGTGCGAATGACGCATCGTCGGGTGATAGTGAGTGTGGCTGTGTGGCACCCCAGGAGGGTCGTCTGGGCCGTGTTCGTGCTGATGATGTTCGTCGTGGACGTGGCTGTGAGTATGGGTCATCGCCTCGTGAACGTGGTCGTGGTCGTGCCTCTCCGTCAGGTGGAGCCAGACGCCGACGCCCATGAGTCCGGCGGCCAGGAAGAAGGCGACCGTGGGGCTATCGCCGAGCAGCACCAGCGAGATCACCGCCCCGACGAACGGTGCCACCGAGAAGTACGCGCCCGTCCGGGCGGTCCCGAGGCTCCGCAGGGCCAACACGAAGAAGGTCAGGCTGACCCCGTAGCCCGCCAGCCCCACGACCCCGCACGCCAGGACGGTCCAGACACCCGGCATCTCGGAGCCGCGAGCCAGGGCGATGCCCAGGTTGACGGTGCCGGCGACCAGCCCCTTGATCGCGGCGATCTGGACCGGGTCGCCCGCGGACACCTTCCGGGTCAGGTTATTGTCGATCGCCCAGGCCAGACACGCCCCGGCGATGGCGAACACGCCCCACGGCAACCCGGACTCGGGCAGGCCCTCCCAGGACAGCAGTACCCCGCCGGCGGTGATCGCCACCATGCCGAGGGCGATCCGGCGGTCGAAGTTCTCCCTGAACACGACCCACGCCAGGAGCGCCGTCAGAACGCCTTCCAGGTTCAACAGCAGCGAGGCCGTCGAACCCGGCGTGACGGTCAGCCCGGTCATGAGCAGGACGGGGCCGATCACGCCGCCGAACAGGACGGCACCGGCGAGCCAGGGGAAGTCGGCACGCCGCATCGGGGCTTCCCGCGAACTGTGCCGTTGGCCCCTCGTCACGATCCAGCGCCAAGCGAACAGGCAGCACCCCGATCCCAGGTACAGCAGGCCGGCCAGGAGGACAGGTTCCACGCTGCCTACGAGTAGCTTGGCGAACGGGGTGCTGGCCCCGAACAGCGCGGCGGCGGCGAGGGCGAACCCGACCCCGCTTGTCATCGGCGAACGAACTACCTTGCTCATGGGTGCTTCACTCCTGGATCGTCTCGGGCCAGCCCCCGCGTCGCGGCAAAGTCGGAATGCTCTGTACAGGAGAGGCGAATAATGAACAGTTTGTTGTAATGCTCATTACAGTAATGAGGTCTCCCGTGACAAGATGCTATGCAGAAAGGCGATTGAACCACTCAGGACACCGAGGATAGGCGATCGTTTAGGCGCGACGCAACGCGGAGCGT
>JANXSH010000567.1 GCA_025356615.1 Planctomycetia bacterium
AAGCAGCCGTCCATGCACTGCAAGCCGGTGGACAGCAGGGCGGGGAGGAAGGATAATGACATGGCTGGCTCCTTGGTGGGATAAGTCTTGGTAAACTCATCATCGCCAGGGGGCCAGCCTTCGTCCACCCGTTACGTCTACCTCACCCGATTGACGCGATCTCAGCGATATTTGCCACCGTTTGTCGATTCGTTAGGTTCCCCCAGAAAGTACAGCACATAAACACAAGCCTCTCATTCAATAATAATTGAGATATCCTTAAGGCTCTCAGGTTATGAGCTATAAGACGAATTTGCCAACTCCACCTTCAACGAGATATAGGGTATCGCTAACGGTTCTCCGAAATTGACCTTGCATCGGCTCACGGCACACTCACTCTGTCAAGCCCTTGCCTCCGGTAATTTTGTTCTCTACATCGATGGAAGAGAGGGTGATGTGTCCCTTGCCCCCCTGTACTCATTCACATTCCTGGTCCGGGGCTGAAAGGATCCTCCCTCTTCCCTAATGTATACGGACGAGGGGATGACGAGAACGCTCACCGAGCAAGGAATTCCCCATGACCCTCTCCCGCCGCTCCTACTGTTCCCTCGTCGCGAGCGCCGCACTCGCCTCGCAGGCCCGCGCCGCCGACAAGTCGCCCTGGCTCCTGGGTAAAGTCCACAAGCTACCTTCGGAGTACAGGAATCAGGAGTCCGGCTACTTCTCCATCGTGCCGGGCCTTGACGGCAGGCTCTACATCGGGGCGGCGAAGTACGGCGTCAAAGCCTACCTCGTCGAGTTCGACCCCAAGACCAAGAAGTCGCGCATAGTCATGGATTTCCACAAGGCCATCGGATCGACGAAGACGGGCTTCGCAGCCCAGGCCAAACTCCACAGGCGGAACAACGCGCCGTGGACGCTGTTCAAGTTCACGAAGGACCAGTTGAAGTAATACCAGGAGTCCACCCTTGCGTCGGCTCCACCGGGACGGTAGAGTCGAACTAGACCACGGATCGAAGGGGCCGATATGCACTCCCACCCACACGCCTTCTCGAACTTCCAGCCGTTGATTCATGAGGGGCTGACGGTCGCCTCGCGCCGGAACTTCCTGAAGGCCGGCCTCGCCGGGCTTGCGGGGCTGAGTCTACCGGGACTGTTGCGGCACCAGGCCGAGGCCTCTCAGGCTGGTAGGCCGGGCCGGTCGAACAAGGCGGTCATCCTCCTGTGGATGACGGGTGGCCCGAGCCATATCGACACCTGGGATCCGAAGCCGGATCGACCGCCGGAGAATCGCGGGCCGTTCGGCGTCATTCGCACGCGCGTGCCCGGCCTCATCGTCTGCGAACACCTGCCCAAGCAGGCGGCGATGATGGACCGCTTCACGATCATCCGCTCCGTCGATGCACGCCAGAGCAACCACGAGCCGAACTTCGTCCTCCAGTCCGGCAACCGCGACGCGGCCCCGCGCGTCAACGCGGCGGCGAAACACATCCCGTCGATCGGCTCGGTCATCAGCAAGTTCCGCGGCGCGAACCACCCGACGATGCCGCCCTACGCCGCGTTCATGACGGCGCGCGGGCACCTCGGCTGGTCGGGCACACTCGGCAAGCGACACGACCCCTTCATCGCCAACACCGCCGCCCGGCTGCCGGTCTACGACGAGGTCGGCAAAGACCGGGGGAACGTCAGTGAGCCGCAGTTGTTCCGCCTGCCGGCGAACCTCGACCATAATCGCCTCGCCAGCCGCCGGTCACTCGTGGGGCAACTCGACCACTTGCGCCGCGACATCGACGCCACGGGCGGCCTCGACGCCCTCGACCAGCATGGTCGGCAGGCGATCGACCTGCTCGTCGGTCGCCGCATGCAGGACGCGCTCGACCTGTCGCGCGAACCGCAGCGCGTCCGCGACCGCTACGGCTCGCATCTGTGGTGCCAGCAAACCCTGATGGCCCGCCGGATGGTCGAGGCCGGGGCGGCGTTCGTCACCCTGGATCTCAGCTACCACACCGCCTCGGGCACCTGGGACACGCACGGCGACAACATCCCGCCCTACGGCGGCATCGAAAAAGGACTGAAGCCGCTGCTGCCGCTGTTCGACCACTTGCTGACGACGCTCGTCGAGGATCTCCGCCAGCGCGGCACACTCGACGATGTCCTCGTCATCGCGATGGGCGAGTTCGGCAGGACGCCCCAGGTCGGCACGCAGGGCAGCACCGACGGACGCAACCACTGGCCGTTCGTCGCCTCGATGGCCCTCGCGGGCGGCGGAATGAGGCACGGCCAGGTGATCGGCTCGACCGAACGCGACGGCGGGTTCATCGCGACTCGCCCCGTCGGCCCAGCCGACCTCGCCGCGACGATCTACCAACACATGGACGTGCCGCTCGATACGGAGTACCTCGACGGCACGGGCCGACCTATCCCGATCGTGTACAACGGGACGCCGATCGCGGAGCTGTTTTGACGCACCCAGGCTCGGCACCGACCGCGCTGTAGTGGAAGGTCCATCCCTTGCCGAGATGTGTCGGCACACTCGCCGGATGAAGGCCGATTGACAGTGCCCATGTGTTCGAGGATGATCGACCTCATCCAGAGGAGGACCGAAACGATGACCCCCATGACATCCACCCCCGGCCCGACGCCGGAGATCGTCTACCCTTTTAGCGACGGCAAGCCCATGGCGGAGAGTATCGAGCAACTGCGTTGGATCACGCTGCTGTACGGGAACCTCGACGCGATGTTCAATGACCGCAAGGATGTCTTCGTCGCCGGGGACAACTTCTGGTATCCGGTCGAGGGCGAACCGGATATCGTCTACGCGCCGGATGTCTACGTCGTGTTCGGTCGGCCCAAGGGGGATCGCAGCTCCTACAAGCAGTGGGAGAAGAACGACATTCCCCTCACCGTCGTCTTCGAGATCCTCTCGCCTGCGAACACCAGGGAGGAGATGGACGCGAAGTTCCACTTCTACGACGAATATGGTGTCGAGGAGTATTACGTCTACGACCCCGACACGAACAAACTGGACATCCGCGTCCGGGGTGCCCAGACGCTCTACCGCGTCCATGACATCAAGAACTTCGAGAGCCCGCGACTCGGCATCCGCTTCGAGATGACGAAGCCCGAGATGACCGTCTACGGCCCCGATGGGATGCGCTTCGGGACTCTCGGGGAGCAAAAGCAAATCGTTGTGGAGGCTAACCAACGCGCCGTGGATGCTAACCAACGCGCCGCTCGCCTCGCGGAACTGGGCCGCAAGGCCCGGCGCGGCCAGGCAACGTCGGACGAGGTCGCCGAACTCGAACGACTCGAAGACGAATCGACTCGGGTGCCGCCCACGAGTTGACAGCCGCTCTCCATCGGGAGGCTTTGAGCGCGTGAACCCGCGACGGGAAATCCGATCATGGCCGAGGGACTCCTCCGGTTGGACAAGACGCGGCCCGTCTTGCTACTCTTGTTCGAGCGGATGAACGATTTCGACGAGGGCGTTCGAGAGTGGCACTATCGCCACCTCGAACTCGTCCAGCGTTCGATCGGCAGCTCGCTCGGCGTGGAGTTCCTCGAGCACTCGCTGTTCCACCCCCCTGTTCGCGGACCTCTGGACGATCCGACATCGCCTATGAACTACGATATCTCCCCACGCTTTGGAGGCGTTCCACGATCAGGGAGTTTCTCTAGTCAATGTCATAGCGACGATTGGCAGATCGACAAGCGGTGGCAAGCGAGACTCCAAGCACACTCACAAGTTATCCAGGAAGGTGCCAAGATCCGTCCCGTCAAGATCAGCAAATTCCATCGCCTGAGAGGCTGTGAATTATTAGATGTTTGTACAGTAAACAGGTTCAGAATTCGACGTAAGTCATTAAATTTCGACCCATTTTTGACGGGCTACAGTGTACAAATGACTAATTATTCACAGCCTCTGAGCGATGCGCCAGTTGTCGCTTTTTGCCCAGCCAAACTGCGCATCCGACAACTTCTGGTAAAGCGTAAGCGCGTGGTATTTATCTCCTTTTACTTTCTGAATCGCGGCTTGGGTGAAGTAGTTCTCGGTCGCTCTTCGTTCAAGAACGCAGACGGAAATGTTCATTCTCTTGCAAAGGTCCACGAATTCCTGGCGATCCTGGAGTAGCGATTCACCCTCAGTTTTGCGTTCACTGTCGATTAGAACGCTAACATCGTCACAGATCCGACGCATCTCCGCCAACTCTGCATCCCTCAATCCGTTTATCATCGAACCGCCACCAAGTGGGAGCAGTACAACGAGATGATCCTTGTTGCGTTGGCGCAAAAAATGCTGAACTGTTTTGATCTCGGTGGTCCCATCGACCAGGAGGATTTTCTTGAAGCCAAGATCTCTATACCCACCAAAGCTAATCTCGGATAAAAAATCCCACAGGCGGGCGGTTGATTCAAGCAATCTGACTTCACTTCCATTCCCATTCCTACGCAAAGTATATACGAACTCGGCAGAAGCACGAGCTAGTCCGATATTGTGAGTTGCGAAGAGTACACCGTTGCGAGCATAATGCTCGAGAATTGCCATGAACTCGAGTTGGAGAGACGGATGAAGATTAGATTCCGGCTCGTCGATCAGTACATATGCTGGTCGCCTGATGGCGACGTTCGCCAGCACGAGGATGATCTGTGAAACCGCTGAACCTAGATCCGCCAGCCGGTAACTCTTCCCATCAATTACGAGTTGCAGCGTCTTGTCATCATCAGAAGGGTTGATCTCGAGGCTAGTGTATCGGAATAGTCGTTTCACGTCGCCAGTAAGCTGGTAAGCCGCTTCGTTATGCTTTCTTGTAGGTCCTGATTTGAACATGCGCCATTGAACGATGAATTGCTGGCCGATATGCATGTCGTAATATTGAGTCGATCCGCCGATGTTTACTGCGTTCCGGAAAGCCCCGACGTAGTATTACCCCGGCCCGATAGATCATCAATAAGTGGAGGTTGGACCAGCGTATAATAAGTATAGAGGGAAGAAGGAGGAACGTATCATGACTATCACCCTGCCAGACGCCCGCAAACTATCCGACGAGATACTCGAGGCTC
>JANXSH010000588.1 GCA_025356615.1 Planctomycetia bacterium
TCGCCCAGCGAGTTGTAGATCTCAAAGGGTCGATGCACGAACAGCCACATGTATCCGCCCAGAAGCCAAATCATGGTGTATTCCTCATCGCTTCAGGGGTTCGTTTTCTCGGGTGCCGCGTCGTTCGTGAGCCGATCGTAGAGATCGACGAGCCGCCGCGCCGACTGGCGCACATCGAATCGCTGCCGCGCGATCGGAGCGTAAGCGAATGCTTCGTCCACCCATAGGTTCGCGAGCGCCTCGCGAATGCCCACCTCGAGGGCCGTCACGTCACCCGTGCGTACCATGCGCGAGGGCGTCCCCCGCAGCACTTCGCGGAGTCCGGGGCAGTCGGACCCAAGAACCGGCACGCCTGCCGACATCGCCTCCATCGAGACGAGCGACGACGCCTCCCAGAGCGAGGGCACCACTACGAGATCGAGTTGTTCCAGCACCGGCGTGACATCGGGCACGAAATCGAGGAGCGTGATCGAGTCGCCCATGCCGCGCTCGGCGATCTGCTTCTCATAGACCGAGCGATAGTCGCTCGACCCGAAGGCGACGACGTGAAAGGGCCGGACGCCGCCGAACTGACGAAGGCGAGAGATGGCCTCGAGGAGCAGAGGGAATCCCTTCTCCGGCATGAATCGCCCGAGATAGCCGATCAGCGTGACCTCGTCGTCGAGGTCGAGTCGTTCGCGCAAGTCTTCCACAGGAAGGGGACGCGATGCCGTCATCCTCGTCGTGTCGATCCCGTTAGGAATCGTGTGGACGCGGTCGGCACACCGTCGCAAGTTTGGGAAAAACGTAAGGAGATTGTCCCGACCGTCCTCGCTTACCGTAATTAGTGCCGTTGCGCGTGCAAGGGCACGTCCGATGAGCCAACGCTTTGTGGCCCCCGCGACTCCGCGAAACTGGTCACGCCGCAGGGGTTCGTGAATCGTCACGACGACAGGAACGCGCTGATCGAGACACGCGAGCGTCGCATGAGCCGCCGCCGTCAGCCCGTGGGCATGGACGAGGCGAAAGCGGTGCGAGCGGACGCACGATCGGACCGTAGACCAGAGCGGACACGATCGGCCGCGCGTCGGTACGCCGATGATCTGGGAATCGGGGAGCGTCTTCTGGAGCGCCTCGGCGTCCGCGCCCTGGGGCACTACGACGGTGCAGCGATGGCCACCTGCACGCAGGGCAGGGTAGTTGTACCCCAGGTGCGTGCGGATGCCTCCCACGGGCCAGCGCGCCACGAGCAACACCTCGCTGGTTCGCTCGAGGGCGACATCGTCTTGGAAGGCGACTTCAGACGCCGACAGGGATGCGAGCATCGTTCGGCTCCTTCATTGGGGCCAGTGATTCGCCCGTCGCGATCGCATGGACGGTTCGCATGGTCCGCTCGGTCGTGAACCATGCGGCCCGCTCAGTGGCCCGCTCGCCCATACGGCGAGCGGCTTCGGGGTGGTCGAGAACCCAGCGGATGGCACGCCGAAGGCCGACGGGGTCGGCGTAGTCCACGATCAACCCGTCGTCGCCATCGGTGATGAAGTCGCGCGCCCACTTTCGGCCCACGGCGATCGTCGGCTTGCCGAGGTGCATCGCGTTGAGGACCGTTTGTTGGCCGCCCGAGTGGAGCAAGCCCGCCTGCATGGGCACGACGATGAAGCGAGCAGCCGCCATCGCCTGACGGAAGCCCTCGACGCTCGTGCCCTCGATGCGGACGTGCGCCGGGATCTTGAGGTCGCCGATCTGTTCGGGGCGTGTCGTCGCGATCCAGGTCGGGATGTCGAGGTCGCGGACGGCCTCGATCAATGTCGGATAGTCGCGGTCGTAATTGCCGCCCGCGAAGAGGTAGCCGTCGTCGCGGACCTCGTAGGCGTAGTCGTGCAAGGTCGTGTGGAAGGGGACGTACTCGATCTTCTCGGGGGGGATGCCGAACGCAGCGGCGTAGTCATCGACTTCGTGCGTCGCCCAGACGACGAAGCGCTCGACCGAACGCGAGGCGAGTCGGAGCCGGGCACCCTTGAGCCAGGTCTTCATGCGATTCGTCGAAGTGTACCAGTTGCAATCGACCATGACGTGTGGCTTTCGCCCCCAAGGGATCATCGTTTGGAGCCAGGCGAACAACAGCCCGCTCGCGCCGCCGTCGGTGACGACCGCGCGCCCCGTCGATCGCCGCGCGAAGAGGCGCAGCGCTGCGAGGCTGCCCGTCAGGTCGTGGGCAAGACCGGAGCCGACCACTTTCACGAGCCAGCGCGGCGGCCGGGTGGGGCCGACACAGACCGTGTGGTCCCCCCAGAAACGCCCAGGTTTGCCGGGAACATCCGTCAAGACGGTAGATCGAGGGAGCATGGTAACCTCATCAGGCTCGAGAAACTAGGCGAGTGTAGAACTCCTCGAAGCGCCGGACCATCGCAGGTCGGCTAAAGTGCTCATTCGCTCGTTGGCGAGCAGCTGCCCCGAGTCGTCGGGCCAACGGCGGGTCGCGCAAGAGGCGGGCGATCTGATCGGCGAGAGCGACCGGATCGCCGGGGGCGACGAGCAACCCGTGCGTCTCGTCATGCAAGACATCGGGCATCGCGCCGACGGCGCTCGCAACGATGGGCCGAGCTGCGGCCATGTATTCCAGCACGGCGTTGGACATGCCCTCGGCCCGCGAGGGGAGGACCGCGATATCGAGCTTCGAGAGGAATCCGGGCACGTCGTTCTCCGCGCCGTCGAGGTAGAATCGCCCATCGAGGTGCCGCTCATGGATCAGCTGGGTGAGTCTCCCCCGCTCGTCCCCCTCACCGGCGACGCGGAAACCGACCTCCGGGAACTCCTCGCGGAGCAACGCAGCGGCCTCGACCAGGACATCGAGTCCCTTGACAGGCCGCAAGTTCGCCACCGCCCCGACCCAGCGGAGCGGAGTATCTGACGGCTCGGGGATCGACAGGAATCGATCGAGGTCCACGCCGTTTTCGAGGACGTGGACGCGATCCGCCGCAGGCTTCTCGTCGGCGAGCAAGGCACGCTTGGCTGCTTCGCAATTGGCGACGGTGGCCGTCGTGAGGGAATTCAGCGCTCGACCCAGGATCCGATGGAGGCGAGTCATCCAGTGGCCGACGTTGTTGCGCGTCCGCAGGCGATGGCGCACACCCGCGAGGAAGGCGGCGGGCACGCCGAAATAGCTCGAGTCGGGGAAGTAGACCTGCACCACTTCGATACGCTCGCGCCATAAGAACTGCATGAACCGCAGCGCGCGAAGGGCGGTCTTCGGGGATCGCAACGCCCCCGCGCCGAGCCGCAGCACGGGGCAATCCGCCGGCTCGAGCGCGACCGAGGCATCGCTCTCGCCGCGCAGCAGGACGAGATACGGCGAGACCCGTGACCGATCGAGGTGGTGCAGCAGCGCGAGCAACTGCGTCTCGGTGCCCGCCGTCGCCAGCTCGTCGATCAGGAAGCAAACTCGCACGGGTTCGGTCAGCGATCGCATGAAGGCTCCGGGGCATCTACACAAGGGGAGAGTGAAGTCGGTGAGCGGCTGACCCCACCCCCCAACCCCCTCCCCTAAAGGGGAGGG
>JANXSH010000676.1 GCA_025356615.1 Planctomycetia bacterium
GGCCACGCCTGCGGTCCCGTCTTTGCGGACCTCGCACTCTTCGACGACCTTGTTGGCGAACTCGACCGTCCAGCGCCCGACGGGTAAGGCTTCGGGCGGGGTGGGTCGTGGCCCTCTGAAGACCGGCGCGGGCGGGAAGGCTGCGGAGGTCAGGACGAGGGTGAGAATGGCGACGGCGGCGAGGGAAAAGCGTGTACCCGACATGGCAGCTCCTTCGGGAAGACTTCAGGGATGTGTCACCAGGCGATCATACTCTAGACGAGGGGCGCGGGCTACCCGTCGATCGAGCAACGCCGTCTGATCTCGTCGTCGATCGGATACACACGCTCGGGCGGCAACTGCCGTTTGGCCTTGTCCGCCTGCCCAGACTGGAGAAAATCGTATATCTTCCGCACGCGGGCCGTGTAGTCCTCGATCCCGACGACCCAATCCTCGACGTACTCCCGGATGACGTGCCGACTCAGGCCGACCTGGATGCTGTAGTGCGGCAGGCCGGCTCCGCGCAAGGTGCGCTCGGGATCCCACTGCAAATGCACCTGCGCTGCGGCGAACTGCTCGGCCCAGTCGTCATGCGAAGTGAAAACGCCCGGTACGAAGGAGGTAGAGACGGCAAGTGAGAGCGCTTTCTCCCAGCCCGATCGATTGACTCGAACAGCAAGGACACGTTCTTGGCCGCGCTTCTGGCCCCAGTTGCTCCGGTGCATCAGCCACAAGAACGACGGCTTGATCCAGGTCATGCGGTGGAAGGAGAACGGCGAGACGAACCGGCCCGCTTCCAGGGCAGCATCGGCGATGGCCGATGAGTACGCCTGATAGATGGTGATCGTCTCGCGGTTGAAGTCCGCGCGAATTTGGTGTTCTGCCACCATCACACCCTCCGGGCCGCTCGAATCGCTTCAACCGGCGGTGCCGTTCGTCGCGGACGGTCCCGCTGGGATTTCTTCGATCCCGACGATGTGGATGAGGGCCACACGAGTGAGTCGGTTGTAAATACCTGGGCGCGCGGGTGAATCATGGCCGATCATGACATCTCGCTCACCGACCATGACGAGATCCGGGTGACGGACCTCGTAGCGGAGTCCTTCACTGGCGATGATTCGCAGGGGTATAAAAGGCTGTGTTACTAAACGTACTCGAATGTCTTCCGGCCGGAACATGATGATCCCCCCTCAAAAATTTTGATTTCGCCTGAATGGATTATACTCGCTCCCTCTCACGCCAGCCAGGCTCTAATGCCCTTGCTGTTCTCTCGTTCTCTCTGGTATTGGGGAGCCTTTTCATAGTCGATTCGTCAGAGATTCTCTTTGTTTCGTCAACCAGCCGTGCCGTTCGTTGCGGATGGTTCCGCTAGGATTTCTTCGATACCGACGATGTGGATGAGGGCCACACGGGTGATCCGGTCATATATACCGGGACGCGCCGGAAGATCATGGCCGATCATCAGATCGCGCAAGCCGACGAATACGAGGTCTGGATGGCGAATCTCATACCGAAGCCCTTCACTGACGATGAACCGCAGGGGCTTGAAGGGGCGTTCTCTCAACCGTGCTTGGATATCTTCGGGCCGGAACATGATGATCTCCTCGCCGATGTCAGTTCTCCCTTGAACGGATTATACGCATTCTCTCGCGGCGCGGCCCTTCTATAATGCCTCCTGGCGACTCTCCGACTCCGGCGCGGGGACCACGATGGCCTCGATCTTTTTCGACTTCCAGCTTCCCAACCCGACGACGTGGTTCTACTTCTCCGCGCTCCTGGCGGTGGCGTTGTTCTTCAAGTTCTCGCGCTTGCTGAGCATGCGCAACCTCGACGTGCTGACGCTTTACCTCTTCACGCCGGGCCTGTTGCTCCTCGCTGATGGAAGCACCCACGACTTCTTCGGCTACCTGTGGCTGATGATCGCGTCGCTGTATTTCCTCGTGCGCTGTCTGCTGGATCTGGCACTCGTGCGCCGGCCGTCGCTGGGGACGAATCTCGACCTGTCGGGCCTGGCCTGGCTCGCGGGGTCGCTGTTCGTGAGCCTCATCGCCGTGGCGTGCCAGCAGCCCGCCGGCGACGAGAAGAAGGAAGACGCGAAGGGCGATCCGATCGGCAAATCGCCGAAACTCATCGAGAAGGCCATCCAGCCGATGGCCCCGCCGGGCGTCGAAGACTCGCGTGTCTACCTCTGGGCCGAGCGCGGGTTGGCGCTGTTGTGCCACCTCAGCGTCGTCGTCGCCCTCGTCCTGATCGGGTGGAGACATTTCGACGACCTCCGCGCCGGCATGTCGGCGGCGACGTTCTACTTACTCCTACCGTACACGTTCTTACTCCTGCCCGATTCGCCGCTCGGCTTGGGGCGGTGGGACCACGCCTGGCCCATGTCGCTCGTGCTGTGGTCCGTGTTCTGTTACCGTCGGCCCGTCCTCTCCGGGATGTTCCTCGGCGTGGCTACGGGGACGGCCTTCTTCCTCCTCGTCGCACTGCCCGCCTGGCTGAGTTTCTACCGCGACCGTGGGGCGACGCGGTTCCTCGTGTCGTTCGTCGTCTCGGCTTTGATGGGCCTCGGCGTCCTGGGGGGGTTGTTGTGGCTCAACGGCGAACTGCCTTCGGGGTTGCGTTCGGACTGGACGACGTTCGACTGGCAGCCCTGGAAGCATCCCGCCGCCACGACGCCCGGATTCTGGCGGTTCGCCCGGATGCCGGCGGCCTACCGCGTGCCGGTGTTCTTCGCCACGATGGTCCTCGTCATCGGGTCGGCCTTCTGGCCCACGCCGAAGAATCTCGCCCACCTCATCGCCCTGACAGCGGCGGCGCTCCTCAGCATCCAATTCTGGTACGCCGACCGGGGCGGCGTCTACATCCTCTGGTTTCTGCCGTTGCTGCTCTTACTCGTGTTCCGGCCCAACCTTTCGGCGACGGCACCGCCGGTCCCGCCTTCGGACGACTGGATCGTCGGCATGGGCCGTCGCCTGCGACGGCTCCTTCGTTGGCGTCGGCCCGCCCCGACTCCTAAAGTCGAGCCTTCCGGCACCTTGCAATCGTGAACCGGAGGAATTATCATAGAGGAGCGTGTGAGGCTCCCGTCCCTTCCCGATCGCGAGACAGCCATGATGAGTCGTGCCAATGCCCTCGTCCTGAGCGCCCTCGTCCTCGCTGTGATCGCCCCCGCGCTGTTCGCGCAGAAGGCCCCCCCCGGAGCCGCACCGACGACCGTCGAGCGGCCCTCGCACCAGCGCCTCGGCGACGGTTCGGAAAATATGTCCGAGTCGGCGCTCAGGGATCGGATCGGGACGGCGCAGCGGTTGCGCAACTTGAAGAAGCTCGATCCGAAGCAACTCGCCGAACTCACCAAGCTCGTCGAGTCGATGAGAGGTAAACTCGGCCCCGACGAAATCGAGCACTGGAAGGAGAAGTTCCGCGACGGCAAGGTTTCGACCGACGACAAGGACTTCCGCGATCTGTTCGACAAGATCAAGGGGCAGGTCAAGGATAACCCGGATCTGCCTCCTGAAGACAGAGATGCCCTCAACCGTTGGGCCAAGAAGTTGGCCGACGGCCCGAACCCAGTCGGAAACAAAATTCCTCCCGATGGCCCCGTCAACGGGATGGAGCCGATGCGGCCTCCCCTCGTGCAGCCCCCCCAAGGGATGCCGGGACCGTCCCCGTTGCAGAAGAATCCCTCCCAGACGAACGACTGGGTCAAGGGCGGCCTCGACGGGTTCGTCAAGCACATGGACCAGCTTTCCAAGACCTCATCGGGCAAGTCGTGGGCGGAGTCGATGAAGAACCTCGCGGGCCGGGCCGACGCGGGCCGCGCCTCGACGGCCCAACTCGGCGAACGCACCTCGGCCCTGTCCCGGTTGATCGGCCAAATGAGCGGTCGGAGCCCCAACATCCAACCGCCACGGCTCGGCAACCCCTCGATGCCCAACATGCCCTCCCTCGGAAACCCATCCGCCTCCTTCTCCGGCGGATCGCTCGCCGGGGCGGGTAGCGTGTTGGCCGTCCTGCTGGGGTTGCTCCTGCTCGCCCTCATCCTGTGGCGTGGCCGAGAGTGGTTCTCCTCCCTAAAAGAAGCAAGCCGATCGGCCTGGAAGATCGGCCCCTGGCCGGTTCGCCCCGAGAACGTGACGACGCGAGGCGACCTGGTGCGTGCGTTCGAGTACCTCGCCCTGCTGTGCCTCGGCCCGACGGCACGAACGTGCCACCACCTCGAACTCGGTCGGCGGATCGGCGGCCAACCGGCCCTCGACGCCGAGCGCCGACGCGAATCGGCGACGGCCCTGTCGCGGATCTACGAGCGGGCACGCTACACCCCCGATCAGGAGCCGTTGCCCGGCGAAGACCTTCGCCAGGCGCGGCGAGAGCTGGCCTATCTGGCCGGGGCGAAGGGATGATGGGAGTTTTCAGTTTTCAGTTTTCAGTTTTCAGTCGGGGGTCAGGGTCCGACCGACCTAACCCCCTAACCCCCTTCCCTAAAGGGAAGGGGGGACCGGAAATATCCCCTGTCCTGCTCCCCCTCCCCTTTAGGGGAGGGGGCTGGGGGGTGGGGTCAGCGTTACTCGAACTGTGCCTCCTCCTCGCGTTCCTCACTCTCCCCTCAGTCGCCTTCGCCCAGCCCGCCAACATGATCGACGAGGCGAAGGCGGCACGCCGCAAGGCGATCCTCGAGGGGACCGAGGCGTTCCGGCGGCTCTTGTTCGACGAGCAGCTCACAGCGCTCGATGATTGGTCTGACCTCGAGGAGAAGCCCGAGACCAAGATCCTCATCGTCCTGGGGGATCTCGATGTTCTCCCAAAAGGACTGATAGAGTTCGCTCGCAAGGGGGGCGCGGTGTTGATCGCGAGCGATCGCAGGCCGAGTCGGGTCGGTGTGGGCGACTCGCTCCGGGAGATGGCGGGGGTCTCGATTCGTCCTCATACGCTCAACTGTTACGCGCCGATAAAGTGCTACAGAGGGCTGCAACACTGCCCGCTCGTCTACCAGACCGTCGGGGCACTACCGGCACTTTTCAACGACCCCAAAACGGGCCAGCCGTTGAGCGTGGCGACGAATGTCCCCTCCTTCCTCACGGTCGAAAGGCGCGGGAGTCCCGTCCGACCCATCGCCACCTTGCCCCTGGAATGCACATTCGAGACCCCCAAGGGGCTGTCTAGACTCTGGGGGGTTCCCCTCTTCGCGGTCGCGGGGGACGTCGGCGAGGGGCGCGTACTCGTCCTGGCCGACCACAGCATCTTCATCAACGAGATGATGCTCCCCCAGGACAACGGCAACGTCGATTTCGCGTCCAACGCCATCGCCTGGCTGCGAGGGGACGACGCTAACCGCCGGACGCAGGTGCTATTCGTCGAAGAGGGGAAGATCCAGACGAATTTCGAGATCCCCCTCAAGAGCATCAACATCCCCCCCGAAGAGATCGCGCGCCTGCTCTTCGAGAAGCGCAACGAAATCCTGGTGACGGCCAACAACGTCCTCGTTCGTCTCGAGGATCAGGGGTCGTTCGACAATGGGGTCATGAACCTCTTCGACCGGGCGGGGTTCCCGCCCGCGCGGCTCGGGAGGTACGCCTTCGTCGCGCTCACGATCGCCCTCGGCCTCTATGCCCTCTACCGCGTCGGAATTCGCAGTGGATTCCGGCACGATCTCAGCGCCCCCATGCTGCCGATCGTCCTCGACCGCAACCTACCCGTCGCCGCGCTCGCCGAGCAGCGCCACCTCACGATGCTCGCGCGCGGCAACCTGAGTGAGCCGGCAACGCACCTGGCCCGCCAGTGGTTCGCGCGCCTCGGCGTCGAGGCGTTCGACGGGCAGATGCCGACCCTCGACGCGCGGGGCGGGTGGTGGAGACGCAGGCGTTTGGCGGCACGACTCGGCGAGGCGTGGCGGGTCGCGTCGGGGCACGCGGGGCGGGTAACGCCCCAACGACTGAGGGTGATCGAGCGCGACCTGTCCGAACTGCGGGCCGCTCACGAGCGCGGCGAATGGCGGCTGTTCGCCGCGATCATCGGGGTCTGAGATCAGAGGAGAGCGGATGAACAGCACGCGGGCCGAGGGGAATAATGTGGTGGACGCCGTGTCCGTCGATGGCGTCCCGATTCGCGACCTGGCCCGACAGGTGCGCAGTCTGCGGGACATGGTCGTTACCGAAGTCGGCCGGGTCGTCGTCGGCATGGAGCGCGTCACGGAGCAATTCCTCGTCGCACTCGTCGCGGGCGGGCACGTCCTGCTCGAGGGCGTGCCGGGCGTCGCCAAGACGACGCTGTCGAAGGCGTTCGCGGGCGTCCTCGGCGTGCTGTACCAGCGCATCCAGTTCACGCCGGACCTGCTCCCCTCGGACGTGACGGGAACGTACATCTTCGACCGCAAGGACAACGTATTCGTCCTGCGAAAGGGGCCGATCTTTTGCCAGGTGTTGCTTGCCGACGAGGTCAACCGTGCCCCAGCCAAGACGCAATCCGCCCTCCTCGAGGCGATGCAGGAGAACCAGGTAACGATCGAAGGGACGACGCTGCAACTCCCTCGCCCCTTCATGGTCCTGGCGACCCAGAACCCTATCGAGCAGGAGGGCGTCTACCGCCTCCCCGAAGCCCAACTCGACCGCTTCCTGATCCGCGTCATGATGGGCTACCCCGGTCGGCGGCACGAGGTCGATTTGCTGCGAAGACACGCGACGATCAGCCAGACCGTCGGCACGCTCTTCACGGCGGAGCAGATCCTCGGCTTCCAGTCGCGGCTCCACGAGATTCACGGCACCGAGACGTTACTCGAGTACATCGTCGATCTGGCGGAGGCGAGCCGCGATCACCCCGACGTGAGCCTCGGGGCAAGCCCGCGAGCGTCGCTCTGCTTACTGCGTTGCGCCCGCGCCCGCGCCATGCTCGACGGGCGACACTACTTCACGCACGCCGACGTGCAGGCCGTCGCTCAGGGCGTTTTGGGCCATCGGCTCATCATCCGGCCCGAGGCCGAGGTCGAGGGACGGCGGACGAGTGACATCATCAAGGATCTCTTGGATTCCGTAGTGGTGCTGCAAGAATGACCGTTCTCTCCCAAAAACGAAGAGGAGTGTGGCCGGGGTCGAAGACCCCGGAAAGCGCCACTCGCTTCACCCAAACTGGGGAGCGAGTGTCAGGCCACCGGGGTTTTCGCTACGCTCGACCCCGGCCACACTTGGGAAGCGTATGGCCGGGGTCGAAGACCCCGGAAAGCGCC
>JANXSH010000683.1 GCA_025356615.1 Planctomycetia bacterium
CTGGACGGCCTGCGGCGTGAAGCGATCGACCTCGCTGCGCAGGCGGTCGTTGTCGCGCGTCGCGTCGAGGTCGCGGAACCAGTCGGTGGCCATCTCGAGCAGAGTCGTAAGCACCTTCACGCTGTCCGGCGCGAGGCTGAGGAGCCGCGACATCCGGCTCGTGGCGAGGTCGTGGTCGGCCTTCCAGCCCGTGGGGAAGTTGCCCTCGCGCATCGCCTGCCGGGCCGCACCGCTGAACGCGGCAATGAGTTCCTCACGACAGCGGATGCCGCGTTTGCTCACCTCGTCGCCGAGGTCGGCGGAGCGCTCGCGGGCCAGGACGGGAATCTCTTGCAACAAGTTCCAGTGTGAGCGGGCCGGGTCCATCTCGTCCGCCGCGAGGTAGTCCACGATGAACGTCCGATGCAGCCCGAGCAGGTGGTCGATGAGCAGCTCGCGCGGCCTCCCCGTCGGCGCGTCGGGACTCGGCAGCAGGCCGAGCCAGAACGCCCATGAGCGATGCCACAGGCGGGCCGCCTCCGCCGGGTCGTGCGGCTCGAGCGCCTGGGCCTGCGACAGCGTCAACAGGGCGAGGTGGTGGCACAGTCGGCCCGACGAGTCGGCCCGCGCCGCCAGTCGGCCCAGGTGAGCATCAAAGCTGACGGTGTCTCCCTGCCGGGCGGGGACGAGGACGCCGTTGTCCGGCTGCCTGTCGAGACACGCGACGAGGTCGGTGAGCAGCGCAGGAGCGATCAGCCCGCCGAGGGTCGTCGCCAGGGCCGCCGCGTCGGCGCGCTCCTGGGCCGACGCCATCGCCTGCCGAACGAGCGGATGGCTGCCCGTGGTGTCTTCCGCCTTGGTGGCTTGGCGAATCTGGATGACGGCCGTGGCATAGTCTTCGCGCGCCGATGCGGTCGCCGCCTGATGCAACCACCAGGCGGCGGGGCTGACTCCGGGAGGCGCTTCCGCCGTGGGAGTGTGGGCGGACAAGCCGCTCAGGGTCGGCGCGCCCGAACTCCCGCCCCAGATCGACAGCCAGCGCGGCAGGACGCGCGACCAGCCCGGATGGGCTGGCTCGGCAGACTGCATCGACTGGATCAGGCGAACGACGTAGCCCGGAGGGGTTTGGACGAACGCACGCCACGGCTCGGTTTCGTCGAGCAGCGCGAAGACCGCGTCGAGGTCGCCGCGCGCGGCGCAGGCGGCGAGCAAGAGCGACTGGGCAAGTCCGCGATAGGCTCCCGCACTCCGTATCGCCGTCAATCGCTCGGTCGCGTCGGCGGACAAGGGCCGGCCTGCGGCGAGGTCATGGGCCAGCGCGTCGAGCGTCCGCGCCGGCTCGACTGCGGGAAGGTCCGCCGACTTCGTCATGATCGCGCGGGCGAAGGCGACGAGAGGCTCGTCGCCCAGGACCGCCTCGACGCGGTCGAGCCTCGCGGGGTCGTCCTGCGCGAGGGCGTCGCGGAAGAGTTGCGCGCCGAGGTCGCGCGTCAGGTCGGGCTTGTCGGCGGACTCGACTGCGGCGGTCAACTCGCCGAGGAGGAAGCGCCTCTCGGAGGGGCCGAGTCGGCGGGAGGCCATCTCCAGCGCAACGCGGAGGGCGTTGCGCCGGGCCGGGCCGAGGGGCTGATCGTTGACGAGATCGCGGAGGTAGACCGGGTTGACCTGCCGGGCCTGGAGGACGTTGGCGAGGCGCTGGAAGTGTTCGGTCGTGTCGTCCTGGAAGCCGGACGAGCCGGGTTGCGCCAGCGACTCGAGGAACTCGCCGGGGCCGATCTCTCGTCGGCGGAAGCGATCGACCGCCTGGCGGACCCTCGCCCGCGCCGCGAGGAAGAACCCCGGCATCGCCTCGAGGACCGTCGCCGGGTCCGCCTCGCCGAGGCAGACGAGGCCGTAGCGCGCGAACGGTGCGACCGCCGGGACGTTCGCGGCGAGCGCGTATGCGCGCGACGCCTCGGCGGGCTGCTGGCGGAGCCGGGCGCGCTGACCGGCGACGAAGTCGCGCCAGCCCGGCGCGGCGACCTCCACGCCCGGCAGGTCGCCGGACAAGCGGGCCTCGACGAACGTCTTCCAGTCCGCGAGGGCGCGGGGCGGGTATGGCCCCTCCCCCGCCAGGTCGAGCGCCTCGCGCGCCGGGTCGGCGCGCTTCAGGTCGGCCAGCGCCCAGGCCAGGAGCAGTTGCCGCTCGACCCAGGCGACGCCGGAGGCCGGCGTCATCTCCCGGAGGATCTTCTCCCCCTGCCCGAGTTCGCCGCGCCGCAGCGCGGCCCTGCCCTCGATGAGCGCCCCCTCGTCGCAGGCGAGGACGCGCTTGTTGGTGCGTACCGACTTCCAGACCTGTTCGGCGCGATCGACGCGCCCCGCGCGCCAGAGCAGATCGACGTACCAGGCCGTCGCCTGCGGCGAACCCCCCAGCCGTCGGAGCGCCGTCTCGTACTCGGCGACGGCGGTCTCTCGACCCAGCATCAAGCGGACGCGCGCGAGCCAGTACGCGGCTCGCGCCGCGAGCGTCGGCGCGTCCAGCGGCGGACACCCCGACAGGTCGGCCGGCACCGGGACCGACCCCTGGCGGCAGCGCTCGTCGGCCGCCGCGAGATGCGTCTCGGCGACGGCCCACGCCCCCTCGAGCCAGTGGAGCCAACCCAGGCTGATTCGGCGTTCCAGCTCGAGCGCCGCGTCGGCGCGCCGCGCCGCGAGCAGGTGGCGCGTCGGCCCCCAGGGCACCGCGCCGGGCTGATAGGCGGACAACACTTTGCGGACACGCCCCAGCGCGACGCGGAACCCCGCGTCCGGGTCCAACCCCGGCGGCAAGTCCACCTGCCGGGGGGCCAGGCGGAGGGTGTTGCTGCGTTCGTACATGAGGCGGGCCTCCGGGGGCGGACTTCTCCCCTGTAGTCTTACGCCCCGCTCTGGACGATTCAACAGGATCCGGCGAGGCGAGCGGCCCCTGCGGAGGGGCTGGATTCCTGCCGCGTCGAATCCAGTCCTTCCACAGGGGCCGCTCGCTCCGAGCATGAGGTGAGGCCGGGGGAGGGGTCTTCCTCCTCTCGTCGGGGAAAAAGTTGGCCGTTTCTCGTCGAGCCGGTGTCAGGTTCGGGAGAAAACGGCAGACCTATCTGGTGTAAGGGGAACAGGGCCGCCGAGTGCGGCCCGCCCCGCACCGGCGACCGAGCCGTCCCTCGGGGGCCATTCGCGTGAGTGGCCGACCGTCCCTACCAGGTGTCGAAAGATCAGGAGTTCCCCATGCGAAAACTTTTCACGATGGCGTCGTCGTCCTTCGGCGGCCCCATCAAAGCCCTCTCGGCGGCCGTCATGGTCGCCTCGGCCATCGTCTGTCTGGCCTCGTCGGTCCAAGCGCAAGCCTTCCGTGGCCTTCGACTCGACAACACCGTCGGCACCAAGGACGCGAACGTGTTCCAGGATGCCAACTTCGGCGGCCCGAATAGCCTGAAGGACGCCTGGGGGCGTCGCCTGCCGCAACTCAACCAGCTGGTCCAGACCAAGATCGCCGACATCAACCGCAACTTGCCGGGTCTCCCGAAGCTCCCCAGTGGGGTTACCATCTATGAACAGAAAAGCACTCTCTCGAAGAACCTCGTGGTCACGATGACCTTTCACCCCAAGGGCATCACGGTCAAGGCGGTGGTCAAACGCAACGTGCTGATCTTCAAGACGACCACCCCGACGGTCTTTGGCAGCTACGCCGACCCGAAGTTCTCCCTGACCTATGATCTGGAATTCGTCGCCGAGATCCTGCTCCCCTCGACGATCGGAAACCCGCAGAAGAATCCGCTCGACGGACTCTTTGGCAAGATTCCGAATGCCGGACCGTTGAAAGTCGGTTCGGCGAGGGTGTCGATGACGAACGTTTCATGGGATTCGCAAAACTTCACCGGCGACCTGGTGAAACTGGCCAACTCCGTGCGAAAGCTCTTCACCGGCAAGGATTTCATGGCGAAGCTGAATCGCGACCAAAGCATCAACATCGGCCCGGAAGTCAACGGCCTCCTGATCCCGCTCAACAAACAGTTGGTGCGTCTCAAGGCCCAAGGGTTTCGCACGATGCAGTCCGCAGTCGATCCGAAAACCCGTGTCCTGAAGCTGACCGTGAAGAAGTAGCAAGACCTCGCGGTAGCCGTGACCGATCTCCCTGGCGGAGGTCGGTCACGGCTGTTCGCTTTTCTGGCTCTCCGCCACACTTGCTGAAGACGAGGCGGGGAGGCAAGGAGCCGCGCACGAAGTAAGTGACTATGTTCCGAGTCAAGCCTTTTTTTAGCAAACGGAGTTTGCGGGGGCTTTGTACGGAGTCATGGTCCGCAGCAGGGCGTTAGCCAGGACCAGGATCTTTCGCGCCACGGCGACGA
>JANXSH010000791.1 GCA_025356615.1 Planctomycetia bacterium
CTCGAGATTCAGGTTCCGCAACGGCTTCTGCCCGGCGGTCCACAGGGAGCGAGACGCATACTCCTCGGTAGTCGTCTTGCGATAGAGGACGCGAACCTCGTCGAGGCCGAAATCGTCGAAGGCGATCGCGCTGAGCGGTACGGTGGCGGCTTTGCTGAGGACCGTCTCGGCGTTCTTGCGGTCGAGGGAGATGTAGGGCGGGAAATCGGGCAGCGCGAGATACGTCAGTTCCTTCATCGTCTTGTTCGCGTGGCCGCTGAGGTTCTTCAGCTCGGCGCGGAACAGGCCGGTGCCGACGAGCGGGAATCGTCCCGTCCACAGGTCGTCGCTCGTTTTCTCCATCGGATAGGAGCGGATCACTTTAAAGGACGGCTCTTCGAGTTGGACGCTACCCGCCCGGCCCCAGAACGCCTGTCCGCCGTGCATCTTGAAGCCGATGCCACGCAACATCTGCCCATCGAGGCCGACCTTGGAGGCCGGCACCTCGAGGCGAACCCACTTGCCGAGTGCGGGGAGTGGCCCGGCATGGTGTCGGCTCACGGTGCCCGCTTTCCCTTCGCGGATCTTGTCGGCACCCCAGTAGGCGCGATGCTCCCAGCCATCGCCGTCGTGCCATTCCAGCATGATCGAATCGGGTTTGCTGTCGGCGGGGAGGTAGACGTGGGCGAATAGCACATCGCCCCGATTGATCGCGAAGCCGACCTGATCGCCCTGGAACCAGTGGCTGTGCGTGCCGACGCTCGCCAGCTCGGTGTGGACTTTTCGGCCTGCGAGCGTGGTGAACGACCAGTTGCCGCCCGGCGAGACGGCCATCGGGAGCTTGTCCTCGAACCAGGCGCGTTCCACCTGCTTCTCGATCGGGATGCGGGCGAAGGCCGGTTCGAGGATCTGGATCTCGCCTTTGGCGACCTCGTGCTGCGAGTTGACGATCACCTCGACGAACGACGGGTCGTCCTTGGTGCCCTCCGGCCCGGCGACGGCGACGGCCTGCGGCGGGGTCGGCTGGGGCTGCATGATCTTCATGTACTTCGGGTAGATCACCTGCGTGGTGACGCCACCGATCACCGGGCGATCGACGAGCGTGATGGCCTGCTGCATGCTCCAGGTTCGGCCCCCGTAGACGCGATAGCGGAAGCCGTCCTCGAAGCCCTTGCCGAGGCTGGAGCCATCGACGACCCTGCGGAAGATCGTGGGGTCGTTGCGGTCCTGTCGGAGGTCGTAGTGCTTGCGAGCGCCCCGCGTGCCGTAGAGTTCGAGTCGGAGGTCGTCGGCCTGGCCCTTTTCGAGGCGGGCGGTGAACGTGATGTCCTCGTTGCGGAGCATGTTCTTGGTGCCCGGCTCGACGGCGTAGGCGACGCCGGAATCGGGCGGGATGTCCGCGAGCGGGTTGAAGATGCGGGCCATCGCTGTCGGCAGTCGGTCGGCGAACAAGGCCCAGGCGACGGCGGCGACCAGCACGGCGAACCCGGACGCGATCACGGCTCGGCGGAGGCTGGCGAGGTCGAGGATCTGCGAGGGACGGAAGCTCTTGATGCGCTCGAGCGCTTCGGTGATGAGCCGACGGAGGAAGACGGGCGAGGGCTTCGTCGCCGGGTCGGCCCTCTCGAGGTCGATGGCGCTGACGAGGCGGTTGTGGATCCCCGGCAGGTACGACTCGATTCGTCGGGCAACGAGGGTTGGGGCGAGACGGCGGAAGAGTGGGCGGAGGACGCCCTGCAAGAACGCCAGCGTCGCGGGCACCACGATGAGGAACAGCGCGACGCAGCGCAGGATCGGGTCGAGCGGGATGACGATATTCGTGAGGGGGAGCGCGACCGGCTCGAGCGGGATGAACAAGTCGAGGACCGCGAGGACCGCGAGCGTCCCCAGCGCCAGGCCGACGGTGATCCCGAGGCCGGTGGCGACCCAGCTGCCGCGCATCAGTCGGCGTGTCCGACCGATCAGGCGGTGCAGCGGGGTCGAGTCGGGCAGCGACACGGAAGATTGCGGTGCAGGCATCACGTCCGCAGGCATGCGTGGCTCCTCTTCGAGTGGTGTCCATCCCATCGCGCAAGGGCGGGTGGGGCGATTCGCGGGAGGGTTCAGGCGGTGATCGAGTCGGCGAATCCGATCATCCACTCTATTGAAGGCGATTCGGAGGTGGTTGTCAATCAGGAAGGATTGGCGGGGAGGGCGGAATTGTCCGATTCGCCCCTCGACGAGTCTGTCGAATGACCCCGTCGGCCTTTCCTGATGACGCCCGACGGTTTACTTCGGAATCCGCCACACGCGGACCGACTTATCCGCGCCGCCGGAAACGAGGGATCGCCCGTCCGGCGAGAAGGCGACGGCATACACGCTATTCGTGTGCCCCTCGAGTCGATGCAGTTCCTTCCCCGTTTCGACATCCCACAAGCGAATCGTGTGGTCGTAGCTCCCGGAGACGATGCGGCGGCCGTCCGGGGAGAAGCCGAGTCCGTGAACTTCCTTGGCGTGACCTTCGAGTCGGCGGACCTCCTTGCCCGTCTCCACGTCCCAGATTCGGATGAACTTTCCCTTGCCGGCGGACGCGACGTGCCTGGTCTTTGGAGACGCGGCCACGGCCCAAACTTGATCCTTGTGCCCCGCGAATCGCCTCAGTTCCTTGCCCGTGGCGATCTCCCACACCCGGACCGTGCCGTCGGCACCGCCCGAGAGGGCCTTCTTGCCGTCGGCGGACAGGGCGAGTCCCTGGGCCACGTCCGCGTGTCCTTCGAAGCGTCTGAGCTCCTTGCCCGTTCCGAGTTCCACCAGCCGTACCGTCTTGTGATAACTCACCCCGATCACGGCGTACTTCCCGTCGCGCGTGGAGGCCACCTCGTAGACCGCCGCCTCGTAAGGCCCGAACTGCCGCACCTGTCTTCCCGTCTCGAGGTCCCAGAGCCGGACGGTTTGATCGCCCCCGTCCCCGGAAGATAGCCCCCGCTTCCCGTCGGGTGCGAAGGCGACGCCTCGGGCCACCGGATGATTCATGGCGCGGATCAGCTTGCCGGAGGTCGCGTCGATCAGGCGGACGGTCCCGTCGTGCGAGGCCGAGAGGACGCGCGAGCCGTCGGGGGAAAAGGCGATGCCGAGGACCACGCCGGCGTGCCCCTCGTAGTGGACGAGTTGCCGTTTCCCGGCAATCGTCCGGTAGAGTCGGGACGCACGCTGGCGGACTTCCAGATCCCGACTGGACGATGCCGCCTTGCGGAGTAGGACCAGGGCAGGCTCGCCAATCGCCTCCAGTTCCCTGCCCGCCGCCTCCCTTTTCGCGAACTCGTCATGCCCCAAATGCTCGATCAAGTCGGCGATCCCGTTTTTCGGACGCGGAGGTGCAGCGCCGAGCGCCAGGATCACCCCCGCCACGCAAGAGACATACCCGAGCGCTCGCATGATCGGCTCCTTCCGCCCCTCGCCTCGCTTCGGCCCCCACTACTCTACCGAATCGCCGGGTCGGCCTTTTCGACCTCGATGGCACCGACGAGGCGGTGTTGTATACCTGGCAGGTACGACTCAACGCGCGCAACGAGGGTCGATTCGAAGCGCCGAAAGAGTGGGTGGAGGACGCCGAACGAGGGTGACGGTCGATCAGGAAGGACAACCAGGACGCGGGCATTCTCCGATTCGCCAATAGACGAAGAAGCGAACGCATGCCCATTCGGTATCACGCCTCGAGGTCGATTCCCAGTGCGAGCAGTTTCGCGGCGAGTTGGTCGGCGCGTTTAGTGGCTTCGTCGGCTCGCTTGCGCTCCTTCTCCGTCTCGGCGACCTGCTCGTCGAGGAGTTCGCGCGTCCCTTCGAGTCCCGCCTCCAGCTCTTCGATGCCCTCCTCGGCGATGGTCAGCAGCTTCCCCGTCCCGGCATCCCACGCCCGGAGCCAGGGTGCCGTCACCCCCCGATAGTGGCCCTCCCAGAGTCCCAGTTCGATGCCCATCGGCGGGACGGAGTAACGCCCGCTCGCGTTGGCGGGCAATTGGCGGTAGCGCCGGTCCTCCAGGCGGTACAGTTCGATCGAGGGGACCTGCACGTCGTAGATCGCGTAGTAATCCGCGCAGATCGCTTGCTCGTAGACCCAGAACTTGCCCTCGTTCGGCGTCCGGTCGTGTTCCTCGCCGCCATCGCCCGAGACGTACTCGACGACGAGAGTCGGCTTGAGGACTTCCTTCCACAGGACGTAGCTGCGACGATACCTCCCGTTCAGCATCTGCCCCACGCCGGGGACGTAGTACCAGTCCGGCGACCGGCAGCCCGCCAGCACCGGCTCGGTGTAGCGGAAGTAGATCCCGACATCGGAGGCGACGAAGAACTGCCCGTCGGGGTGCAACTCGAGGAGCTTCGGCCTCAGACTCTCCGTCAGCAAGTTGCTCTGCGAGTGTTCGAGGTCGTTGTTCACGATGGAGCCGTCCGTATCGGGGAGTTGGGTGTGGTCCGGCAAGGGGGGCATCTGCGAGACGGGTATCTCGAACGCGATCGGTCGCATGGGTGGCCTCCTGGATGGGCGAACTGTTCGTCCCTTACGATACCCTTCACGACATCTTCGAGCCAGCCCTGTTCTCTTGTCGCCACTTCATCTTAAAGGCTATCCGGTTAGCCTTTTAGACAAGGCATTCATGCCGAGGACGCACGGCGGAAATCCGTGGAGATACCAATGCCCCTGCGCTGGACGCACACCGGCGATGCGATCCGAGCCTACGGCGCATCGTCCGGTAAGAGTGACGCTCTCGGCGAAGTGACAGCGCGTCACTTCGGCGTCGGCCCGATCTTCAGATCGGCGAACGCCGTGACGGCGTCCGCTTTCGTCCAGAGGCCGACTCGCCCGGCCTTCGTGATGGCGGAATCGGTCGCCGTGAGGTGTTTCTTGCCGTCGAAGAGGCACTCGATCTTGTCGCCCTTCATGCGGATCGTAAGGCGGTGCCAGGTGCCCACCTTCACGACGAGATCCTCGGCCGTGGCGAGCTGTTTGCGTGCCCCATCGACGACTTTGTAGAGGCGGAAATTGTCCTCCAGCGGGTTCATCCGGGCGACGTAGTAGTTGTTCGCGTCCTGAAAACGCCAGACGAGGCCGCCGCCCTGATCCTTCTTGCCCGCCTGCGAATTGAAGAGGATAGTCATCTCGAGGTCTGCGACACTCGGTTCGTCGGCAACACAGAGATTGAACACCGGGCCAGGGCTGACGCCCGTCTGAGTCAGGAGGAGGCGGTTTTTCTTGTCGGCCTTCAATTCCCACTTCGTCGCGCCCTTCTCGCCGGTCGAGAGCGATTTCCAGCCGGTCGGCACCTTGCCGAGGTCGGCCTTGTCCCACGTCTTCGGGGTTGGCGCGTCTGCAACCAGGCCGATCCCGGCTGCCATGAGCAAGAGTCGAATCATGAATGCCTCTGGGTTAGAGTCGATGAACCTTCCGTGCATGGTAGGGCGAGAAGCTATCTGGAAAAGAATTGAACCACGGATAACACCGAGGACACGGATAAGACAAAAGACAGGAGGACAAGGCGAAAGGGAGACCTCCCTGACGTTTGCGACTGTATTCTGTCTTTTGTCTTATCCGTGTCCTCCGTGTTATCCGTGGTTGAATTGCCTTCCCAAGTAGCCTCTGAGAAAGGTACGAAGTCGAGCAGCGACTTTCGACGAGGACGATCCTCCTGCGGCGGGGTATCATTCGGGGTAGGAGAATCCGGCACGGGCAACGACGGGGGAGGGAGGAAGATGTCCGACCTCCATCTAGGTCCGATCACCACGGAACAGGACTGGTTCAATAGCAACGATCTGGAAGAGATGTCGCGCGTCCTCGACGAGCGGAGCTACGACAGTCGGCGGTGGCAACTGTTCGCCTGCGCCTGCTGCTGGCGCATCCTGCCGATGCTGGACGAGCGCAGCCGACGGGCGGTCGCCATCGCGGAGCGACACGCCGAGGGGCTTGCCGACGCCGAAGAGGTCGAAGAAGCCCTCCACCTGGCGCACAGCGCCGTGCTGACCATCTGGCAGCCGGGTACGAGCGCCAGCCTTCAGTCCGCCGCGATGGCCGCCCACTACGCCATCGTCCTCCCCCAGCGATCGTACCACTACGCGGCCCGCGCCACCGGCGGCGGAGAGGACGCCGAGCGCCGGGTCCAGGCCGACTTGTTGCGCGACGTGTTCGCCAACCCCTACCGCGCGGTCCACCTCGACCCGGCCTGGAGGACACCGACCGTCCTCGCGATCGCCGCCGACATCTACCAGAACGACACGTTCGCCGAGCTGCCCGTCCTGGGCGACGCCTTGGAAGACGCCGGCTGCGATGACCCGATCATCCTCGGGCACGCGCGGCACACTTGCCCCCACGTTCGCGGCTGCTGGCTCGTCGATGGTTTGTTGGCCAGGACACTCGAAGGCTGATTCCGTAGACGTACCCGGCTCGCAAGGCTACGATAGACGAAAAGGGGATCGAGCGCGGTGTTCGACGTGGCACGAGGTGGGCCGGGATCCGGGATGATCGCCGATTCGCGGAGGAAGTCTTGCACGTTACCTGTTCCCGTTGCTCCAGGGCGTCCGAGTATTCGGGCGAGCGGCCCAGATTCTGTGCCCACTGCGGGCAGCAACATCTGATCGCGGAAAGACCTTCTGAGTACGAAACGGAACCCCAAACCCTCCCCCCCTCCTTCGATCCGGACGCGACCCTCGCCCCGTCGCTGCCCTACCTCGGGGACGACGAGGTGCCCCAGGTGGTGGGCGGCTACAAGCTCCTCCGTCGGCTCGGCGGCGGGGGGATGGGTTCGGTCTACGAGGCGGAAGACCCGGCGTCGGGGCATCGGGTCGCCCTCAAACTGATCCTACCGCAATATGCCGAATCCCCCGATGCCGTCCTTCGCTTCCGCCAGGAAGGTCGGCTGGCGAGTTCCCTGTCCCACCCGCGCTGCGTCTTCGTGCTGGCGGCCGACGAGGACGCCGGCCGGCCCTACATCGTCATGGAGCTGATGCCCGGCAACACCCTGGACGACCTCGTCCGTGAGTCAGGGGCGCTTCTCCTCCAGGACGCCCTCGCCAAGATCCTCGATGTCATCGACGGGTTGTATCAGGCCCACCAACTCGGCCTCGTTCACCGGGATGTCAAGCCGTCCAACTGTTTTCTGGAAGCCGACGGCCGGGTCAAAGTCGGCGACTTCGGCCTCGCCAAATCCCTCGTCAGCGAGTCCAAGTTGACGCGAACCGGCACCTTCATGGGCACCCCCCTGTTCGCGGCACCCGAACAGATCAAGCTGGAGGCGACCGACGCGCAGTCCGACCTCTATTCGGTCGCGGCGACGCT
>JANXSH010000790.1 GCA_025356615.1 Planctomycetia bacterium
GTGGACGCCCGCGCTTACAAGATGTCGAAGAGCCGGGGCAACGTCGTCAACCCCGACGACATCATCAACGAGTACGGCGCGGACAGCCTACGCCTGTACGAGATGTTCATGGGGCCGATCGAGGCGACCAAGCCGTGGAACACGCGCGGCGTGGACGGCGTCTATCGCTTCCTGGGCCGGGTATGGCGGCTCATCATCGACGACCGCGCCGAAGAGGTCGGCGTCAACGCCACGGTTACGGACACACTGCCCGGCGGTGATACGCTGCGGGAACTCCATCGCACGATCCAGCGGGTCACGAACGACCTCGACGGCATGCGCTTCAACACCGCCATCGCGGCGATGATGGAGTTCGTGAACCACCTCACGCCCTTGACCGTTCGTCCACGCCCCGCCGTGGAGACGCTCGTCCTGCTGCTCGCGCCGTTCGCGCCGCACGTCGCGGAGGAACTGTGGCAGGCGCTGGGCCATCCGAATACGCTGGCCTACGAACCGTGGCCGACCTACGACCCCGCGTTGCTCGTCGCGGAAGCGGTCGAGGTGCCGGTGCAACTCAACGGCAAGGTTCGGCTGCGCCTCCAGATGCCCGCCGGGTTGGACTCGGCGGCGCTGGAGAAGGCGGTCATGGACCACGTCGAAGTGAAAGCGCTGCTCGAGGGCAAGACGATTCGCAAGGTGATCGTACCCCCGCGCGGCGGGCTGGTCAACATCGTCGTCGCGTGAGGCCCACGATGATGTCTGACGACGAAGAACCACCATTCGTCCCAGGAGGAGGCCCATGTCCACCGCGCCGATCCGCGTCGGCATCGTCACGGTTTCCGACCGCGCCAGCCGGGGGGTCTACCAGGATCTCGGCGGCCCGGCAATCGCCTCGTGCCTGACTGAGATCCTTTCCTGCCCCTGGGAGCCGATCACTCGGGTGATCCCCGACGAGCAAACCCTGATCGAGCAAACCCTCCGCGACCTGTGCGACGTGGAAGGGTGTTGCCTGGTCGTCACGACGGGCGGGACCGGGCCGGCGCTGCGCGACGTGACGCCGGAGGCGACCGAGGCGGTCTGCGACAAGATGATGCCCGGCTTCGGCGAGCTGATGCGCGCCGAGTCGCTGAAGTTCGTCCCGACCGCGATCCTCTCGCGCCAGACGGCGGGCATCCGCGGCCGATCGCTCGTCGTCAACCTGCCCGGCAAGCCCAGCGCCATCCGCGACTGCCTGATGGCCGTGTTCCCCGCGATCCCGTACTGCATCGACCTCCTCGAGGGGCCATACTTGACGACGAACGAGAGTGTCGTGAAGGCGTTTCGCCCGAAGAAGTGAGGGCGACGCGCACCCGCTGCGAGGCCACATCGCTGGGGCATATTGATGAATTTGCACGAGCTCGTTACGATACACCAAGCCCAAGGAGAGAGCACATGCGACCGCGAATCATGAAACACTCGATCACCTTTGGCGAGTTCTACGAGATGGTTCGAGAAGATCAGAAGGCAGACCTGATCGACGGAGTCATTCACATGGCATCGCCCGAGAGTCTGGAAGGGAACGATCTGGTCGGCTGGGTACTGGTGGTGTTGCGCCTGTTCGTCCGCCAGCGTAACCTGGGCCAGGTCTATTTCGAGCGCGTCGCGTTCCGGCTGGCGGAACACCAGTCTCCCGAGCCGGACATCGCCTTCGTTCGTCGAGACCGGCTCCACCTCGCCCGGTACGGATTCTTCGACGGCCCGCCGGATGTCGCGTTCGAGTTCGTCTCGCCGGAGAGCGTCCAGCGAGATTACGAGGTCAAACGCCGTAAGTATGAGGAGGCCAAAGTCTCGGAATACTGGATCATCGACGAGCACATGCAAACGGTCCAACTGCTCCACGCCGGGACGGACGGGGTCTACACGGGGACGGGGCCGGTCGAGGGCCGGTTCGAGAGCCGTTCCATCCCCGGCTTCTACCTCCGCCCCGAGTGGCTGTGGCAATCGCCGATGCCCGACGAGATGCAGGTCCTCCTCGACATGCTCGCTTGATCGGGCCTTCATCAGGAGGCCGTCGCAGAACCGTCCCCGGAAGAATCACGCCGCGACAAGGCGAACGTGGAGGATCTCGCGGCTGTCCAAAACGCGAATGTCGTTGGCTTCCAAAGTGACCACCGCGAGAGGAGTGCCCCCGCCCGCGACGAATTCCACCTCGAACGCCCGGCCACCTTCATAGATGTGGACGATTGCGCCAACGTCACCTGCCTCTAGACCGTGATCGGCCAGGGGGCGTGTCAGAACCACCATATCATGTTCATTCATTTCCGTGTTCTCCAGGGCAGGCGGTACCCAGTCGCGGCTTCGACACGTTGATTTCTGCAATCCAGACGGTGACTACACTTTGGGCGAGCCGGGAGCGTGAGCGACCGGAGTATTGCTCGGAGTGTCGTAAGGACTAGAGGGCGTCGCCGGTCATTCACTCCGGTCGCTAACGCTCCCGGCTCGCCTCATTCTTCACAACCCCTGAGCCTGAAAGGTGGCTTTGCAAGATAGGCTCTCATGAGTCGCTTCACGCTTCTGCTACCTCATCATTCCCTCGCGGAGACCGACCCGTCTGCTACATTGTATCACCGAACTGATGATTCTGGGGAACATTTCAATCTACCTTATCGTCTCCCTCTGCCTTGCCCATCGTCGTTTTTCGATCTGAACTTTGCGGGTGTTGATGACCCTCGACGAGTTCGTTACGATACACCTAGCCCAAGGAGAAGCGCATGCAACCACGAATCATGAAACACCCGATCACTTTCGACGAGTTCTACGAGATGGTTCGGGAAGATCAGAAGGCGGACCTGATCGACGGAGTCATTCACATGGCATCGCCCGAAAGTCTCGAAGGAAACGAACTGGTCGGCTGGGTTTTCTGGGTGCTAAGTGGGTATGTCCGCAAGCGAAACCTGGGAAACGTGTATTTCGAGCGCGTCGCGTTCCGGCTGGCGGAACACCAGTCCCCCGAGCCGGACATCGCCTTCGTTCGTCAGGACCGGCTCCACCTCGCCCGGTACGGATTCTTCAATGGTCCGCCGGATGTCGCTTTTGAATTCGTCTCGCCGGAGAGCGTCCAGCGAGATTACGAGGTCAAACGCCGCAAGTACCAGGAGGCCAAGGTCTCGGAATACTGGATCATCGACGGGCACATGCAAACGGTCCAACTGCTCCACGCCGGGACGGACGGGGTCTACACGGGGACGGAGCCGGTCGAGGGCCGGTTCGAGAGCCGTGCCATCCCCGGCTTTTACCTCCGCCCCGAGTGGCTGTGGCAGTCGCCGATGCCCGATCAGATTCAGATCCTCATCGACATGCTCGCTTGATCGGGCCTTCATCAGGAGGCCGTCGCAGGCATCCCACGCGCTGTACCTTCCTCGCTGACACCGGCATGGGCTTCACCGTCCGTGGCAAGGTTATCGAGGAGGTACGGGCGTAAATTTGGGGATCTGATCATCGCTGAGGCGGGTCTTGCTCGATTGGAGGCGGCTCCAACGGATGATACCCCCGACACCACTTCTTCTGTAGGGCTATTCGCTGATCTTGCACTCCGGCAGCGCCTTCTTCAACGCCTCCCGCCCCTTTGGCGTGAGGCGGGCGTCGGTGATGCGCAGTTTGCGGAGCTTCTGGAATCCGGCGGCCCCGAACCCTTCCGCCGTCACTCTCGTATAAGTCAGTTCCAGTGTGTGCAGATTCGGCAAGCCTGCGATCCGTTTCAGTCCCGCGTCCGTCACCTGCGTGTTATTGAGGCAAAGCGTCTCCAGGGTCTTGATCCGGGCGACATCCTTCAGCCACGCGTCGGTCACCTTGGTCCACGTCAGGTTCAGCGTCCGTAACTTCGGCATGCCGACCAGTTCCTTCACGCCGGCGTCCGTGACGTAGGTGTTGTCGAGGTCGAGCCACTCCAGGGTTGGGTGGGCGGCCAGCGCCTTCAGCCCCGCGTCCGTGACTTTCCGGTCGAACGAGAGGTCGAGCGATCGCAAGCGCTTCAGCGCGCCGATCTCCTTCATGCCCGCGTCGGTCACCTGCGCGGACCGGAGGCGCAGGACTTCCAGTTTCTCGAGGGGGGCGAGTTCCTTCAGCCCGACGCCGGTGGCCTGGCCGTAGCCGAGGTCCAGTTCCCGGAGGCCCTTCAGCCCGGCCAGGTGTTTCAGCCCGGAGCCCGTCACCGTGGTGCCGTTCAGGTGCAGCACACGCAAGCTCTCGAAGTGTGCCAGGCGCGCGAGGTCCGCGTCGGTCAGCAGGCTGAACGAAAGCCTCAGCCCGAACCCCTCGCCCGGATCGGGCAGGTCCGTCAGCGTTGCGAATTTGTCCCTGTCGATGCCGAACGCCGGGAGGTAACCGGGCTTCGCCTGCTTCTCGGGAATCAGCCCGAAGAATCCATACGGGAGCGGCTTCATCCAACCGACCCTGGCACCGGCCTTCGTCCACTCCGCGACGATCTTTTCCGGGAGGCGCGCCAGCTCCGCCTCGGCGGACGCCGGACCGACGCTCGCGAGGACGGCCCCGAGTGCGAGCAGGAGCGAGACGGCCGCAGGCACCGCCCGCGACTCGTTCGGTTCGTGAGATGACATGAGTTGACTCCCGTTCTGGTGTGTGGGTGGAACCCGAGGCATCGTACCATCGTCCGGAGTGCGTTCCCACAAGAAAGCCGCCAACCGGAGTCAGCGGGTGTGGCAATACTTTCGGGAGGGGCATACGGGCGGAGAACTCAGCCCGACGCGCCAGCGAGGGATGGCTTCCACGTCCCCCGTCGTGGCCTGCTTCCCTCGCTCGCGCTTCGGGCTTAGAAATCCCCATTCGATCGCCATCCCGAAAGATTTGCCACACCCGAGTCAGCGGGAGCCGGGCCTTCTGTCGCGGTCGTCGAGATTTCTCGAGACTTTAGCATCACGGGGGACCTCGAGACGTGGCGGCACCGCTGAATCGGCCAGGAAACGAGCCGAAAACGGTGTGATCGGAGGGCACACGTTGCCGCCCGGTGGGGTGGAAGCCATGAGCCTCGGATCCCGGCAGAAACAGGTCTTTCTCCCCGACCCGCGCCAGATGTGATGCTAAAGGGTCACGAATACCCGATGACGCGCGTCCCTGAACTTACCTCCCTCGAAGAGACTCGGGGACGACAGACCCCCTCACCCCTTCCGCTCCGGCAACGGGTACTCCATGATCTCCATCAGCAAGTCCATCTGCGAGGGCGGCTCCAGAAGCGAAATCAGGTTCGGCAGCGAGTAGTAGTCGCCGTCGAACGAGAAGACCGTGTACGCCAGCCCCGCGCGTTTGCACTGTTCCTCGAGTCGAGTCGAGCTGTCGGGCACCTTGACGAAACAGAGGGCGGGGTCGATGCCGAGTTCCTGACGGTATTTCAGCAGGCTGCTCACGAAGAAAGGCAGGTTGTACTCCTCTTCGTCCGTGATGACGATCAGTTGTTCGACCGCCTGCTTGCGTCGGCGCATCAGCTCGACGGCGATGCCGACGGAGGTTTCGCCCCCGCTCAGGATGCCCTCGAACGCCCGCATCCACGAGGCCCAGTCCCGGCCCTTCGACACGATGGTGTAGGCCATCGTGTCGAAGGCGTAGACGTACAGTTCCTTCTCGCACACCGTCGAGACCATCGCGGCAATGCGTTTGCCCAGGTCGATGCACATGTCCATCGAGCCGGACTTGTCCACGAGGATCGCCGTCGATCGGCGCAACTTGCCCTTCGCCTTGATCTGGTCGTCGGCCACCTGCTCGAGCTTTTGACGCAGCCCCTCGTCGCCCTCGACGGCCTTAAGAGCGACATCGGCCTTGAAGGTGCTGACCTTGCGCGAGGACCGCGCCTCTTCGAGCTTGAGATCGACCATGAGCTTCAGCTCGGCGTCGGCCAGCGCCCCGTGTCGGCGGAGCATGTTCAGGCTGTTGATGACCTCCTGCGGCGTCATGCGTTCGATCAGCGCGCGGAGGACCGGCAGGCCCATCGTCGAGACGACGGACACCGCGACGCGGAACGGCACCCGCGCCTCGACCAGCGCGATCGCCTGCGCCTCGGGGTCGGTCATCTGGACGACGGCCTTCAGCACGGCGAGGCGGCTGTCGGCGGGCGGGTCGTTGTCGAAGAGGACCTTCTGCGCGCGCTCGCCGGGGCGGACGTGCAGGACCGTGTAGAGGCGCTTCAGCGAACGCCGCGCGGTCATCACGACGCTGTCGAACCACTCGGGGTTCGCCTCGCGCTCGGCGAGGTAGCGCACGACCTCGGTCTTGAGCGACCGGGGGACGTTGCGGAACAGGCCGAAGTCGCCGACGACCTGGCGTTCGACGCGGAGCCGGGCGACCGGCGGGCGCTTCGCGGAGTGCCGGCCGGAGCCGCGAACCCGCTCGACGCCCTCGTAGATCGTCTTCCGCCGCGTCTCCTTCCGTCCGTGGATGAAATCGACGACGCGCGCCACCTGGTAGGGCGGCATCGTGCGCAGCAGGGCGAGGCCCACGTCGCGGTGGCCGGGGAACTCGGACAGGCTCAGCGTGACGACGAACATCTCCTTGTGGTCGCGCACCTCGCCCTTGTCGGCGTACCACGCCGCGAGGTGGTGGTAGAATCGGGGATCCTTCGCGCACAACTCCTGGTGGATCGGCCACAGCGGCATGAGTTGGCGATGCGGCGTCGTCAGCAGCGAGTCGATGACCTCGAGGCGGATGTCTACCTCTTTGCGGGCCGGCTCGCCGGGCGCGGCGGCCTGGGCCTGATTGCTCAGGGTTTGGAAGAGCGTCTGATTCATCGTGCCGAGCGCGGCCTTGATGTCCTGCACGTCGGAATGCGTCTGGTGGACGACGGCGTGGACCTCCTCGAGGACGGCGACCGCGCCGTCGAGCAAGGTCGCGAGCTGATCGCCGTTCCGGTCGAGGGCGGACTGGAGGGCGTCGTATCCCGCCTCCTGTTTCTCGGCGAGTCGTTCCAACCGGGCGAACGAGAGCGCCGTCGAGAGCCGCGTGTCACTCTCGAGTTCGCGGCGGAAGAAGTAGCGGACCGCGACGACGAGCATCGGCGTCTCGGCGTGCGGCCGGAGCGAGAGGAAGTGTGCCAGGGCGGAGTATTTCGCCTCGCGTAAGCTGGCGATCACGCCATCGAGGGCGGTCCACTCGGCATCGAGCAACGCCTGCGGGTCGGCGAAGCGGGCGAACGGCCCGGCGGCTTGGGCGAGCGCGGCCGGATCGATGCCCCCTGCGCTGAGAAGCCCGGCCTGTGTCGCCGCCCGCAAGTCGCGCAGTGCCTGGACACGGAACTCCGGCGGGTGCGCCGGCAGACCGGCGAGCGGCGTCGCAAGGAGGAAGGCGTCCACCTGCTCGCGGAAGGCCAAATCCTCGCGCCGCGCCACGGTCCGCTTGACGCGATCCCACCACGAATCGCCCGCCAACGCCAACTCCAGCGCCCGCCACGCACCTGTGCCGGCCCGGCCCAGGGCCGCGTTCATGCGGTCACTGTGGTCGGTGAAGCGATTGCCGAGGAACTTGACCGCCGCGTCCGCCGCCGCCGCCCCCGCCGGGAAGCCGATCGAGGAGCAGAACCCCTCGAAGAGGTGGCGAACGGCGAGGACGGAGAGTTGCTGAACGATGGCCATGGTCGGGGCACCTGGGGGACGGGATGGGCTGAGTCAGGATAGGGGAGGCTGTCGAGACGGACACGGGGAATCGAGGCAGGGTTCTACGTCGGGATGGCGGGCGCGGCAAAGGGGATGGTCCAACGATCCGGCAACAAGATGATTCCTAAGAATGCTCGACAATCTTTGCGACATCTGCTTGACATCCACATCGGCGGCTGTTCTATTGACCGAAATGGGGGGTAACAACCACGGTCGAGTTCGGGACGAGTCGTCGTCCAAACTTCGTCCGTCCGTGCTTCGAAGCTACTACCCGAACCGCGAGGAATCTGCTGATGAAATACTCCCGGCTGTCCGCTTCTCTCGCCGCGCTGATCGACGACTTCCAGAACCAGGGGCCGCACGCGATGATGGCGACGGCCCGAGCGGTGCCGCTGTCGTCCAGCCCGACGGGAGGGGCTCCGCTGGTGAGCGTGTTCATCCATTGCAAGGAGCGAACGGACCTGAGCGGGCTGGGCGGGGTTCGAGTCCACCAGCCAACCGGCAAGGTCCGAACCGCCCATGTGCCGCTCGACCAGTTGGAAGATTTGACGGACCACGCAGGGGTCACTCGGGTCGCCGCCGCCCGCCTGCTCGAGCCGCTTCTCGATGTCGCCTCGGCGAAGGTGCAGTTGCCGGCCTATCGGGCGGCCGATCCCCTGAAGCGGACGGGAAAGGGCGTCCTGATCGGGATCGTGGACACGGGGATCGACACCACTCACGCGGCGTTCGCCGGCCGGATCCTGAGCATCTGGGACCAGACCATGGCCGGGACGGGTTGGGGGACGACCAATTACGGCAACGTCCTCGCCGGTCCGGCGATGGTGGCCAGTCTCGATGTACACGGCCACGGCAGCCACGTCGCGGGTATCGCGGCCGGCCAGCACTCGACATTCGGGGGAGTGGCTCCCGAGGCCGAGTACGTCATCGTCAAGACGAATTTCCAGAACACCGGGATCGCCGACGGGGTCCGATACGTCTTCGACCAGGCGGATAAACTCGGTCGGCCCGCAGTGGTCAACCTGAGCCTGGGCGGCCACGGGGACGCGCATGACGGAAGCGACGACCTGTCAGCCGCGATCGACGCGATGACAGGAGCTGGTCGGATCGTCGTGGCCGCCGCCGGGAACGAAGGAGGCGACCCGATCCACGCGGGCGTCACCATTCCCGCCGGGGGGATCGTGGGAGTCCGCTTCGTGACGGTGCCTTCATTGACTCCCAACGCGCCGCCGTGGGTGATGCTGAACGGCTGGTATCCCGGCGGCAGCGCGCTGGAGGTGTCGATCACCACGTCCGCCGGCGACGTTACCCCTTTTCAGGCGGTGATTACCGGCAGTTTGCCGGTGAGGAACTACCCGTTCACCACGGCCCGAATCGGCATCACGACCCCGCCGGCCACGGTGAATCCTAACGGCGACCATCAGTTCCTCGTCGAGATCGAGCCCGGCCCGTTCAACACCAAGGTGCAGGGCGGGACGTGGCGTCTACGACTCCGCAACCCCGGCACCGCCCCGGTGCGGGTGGATGTCTGGTCGCTCGTGCCGGCGCGGACCGCCCAGGCGGCGTTCCAGGCCCCGGCGGAGAGCGACGAGATGAAAGTCGGGTCGCCGGGGGCCGCCGCCTCGGTCGTCACCGTGGCTTCGTACACCACCCGGAACCAGTGGGTCGATGCCGGCGGCATCTCGCGGGCCGTCGGCCTCGCGTTGGATGACATTTCGGATTTCAGCAGCCCCGGCCTGCTCCGATCGGGGGGCCAGAAGCCGGACCTGACCGCGCCGGGGGCGATGATCATCTCCTGCCGGTCGGCCAGTTCCACCCCGGATCCCCGCAACCTGGTCGCGCCGGGCTTCATGGTGGACGCCGGGACCAGCATGGCCTGCCCGTTCGTGACGGGATTGGTGGCGCTGCTGCTACAGCAGAAGGGCACCCTGACCCCGACTCAGGTGAAGAACAAGCTGAAAGCGGCGTGCGCGGTCCCCGGTCAACCCGCCGGCGCGTTCGATCCGAAGTGGGGGTTCGGGCTGATCGACGCGAGCCAGCTCTAATTCCCACCGAGGGGTTTTGAAATGGCGATTCGTCTGGTATATACTCCGCGCGGCCAGGGATGACACATTCTTAGCCCGACGCGCAAGCGAGGGAAACAGGCCACTACTGAGGACGTATCCTGAACCCTCGCTAGCGCGTCGGGCTAAGTCCTCCCTTGCCTGATGTGTCATTGCAGACCGCGACGAGTATAATACATCAGGGTATCGCCCCCGACCGGAGGCAGCCGATGCAGTTCACGAAGATCGACGCCGGGCTGGCGAACACGCTGAGCGAGCCTGCGTCGAGCCACGACGACGAGATCCACGTCTCGGTACGGGTCCTCCGCCCGCTGACGCACGTCGAACAGAGAGAGTTTCACCTACTCGGCGGGGTCGGAGTCGATTCCGGCTTGCCGGTCCTGTCCGCGAAGCTGAGCCGCGACGCGATCGACCAGTTGACGGAAAAGCCCTGGGTGCGGTTGCTGTCGTTGTCTCGCAAACTGGAACCCTCCTGACTCCGTCCGCGTCTCGCATCGATTCCCATGCCAGGATTCGTTCCCCCTCTCATCCTTTCTGCCTCGCCTCAATTCGCCCCAACAATAATCCCTCCGCCGGACGAATCCGGCGGGCGACCCCTCTTTTCTCGCGCCGGATGACCTACAGTTCCGCTGACCGACCTACGTCCCAACCACGCCGGGTCGTCGTTCCTTTCCGCTCCGGGCTGCGGGGAGAGGCCGCGTTCCGTTCGCGGCTCGGCAGGTCGATAGGGGCAGAACGATAGGAACACGGACTATGCTCGCGGTTCGCTCGGCCAACTCGGAACCCATCCCCGGCTACCAACTCCTCGAGCCGCTCGGTAAGGGCGGCTTCGGCGAGGTGTGGAAGTGCCAGGCCCCCGGCGGCATGCTGAAGGCCATCAAGTTCGTCAACGGCAACGACGAACTCGGCAACGGGGAGAACAACGCCGAGCAAGAACTCCGCGCGCTCGACAACATCAAGGGGTTACGCCACCCGTTCCTCCTGTCGATCGAGCGCGTCGAACTCGTCGCGGGCAACCTCGTCATCGTCAGCGAACTGGCGGACAAGAGCCTCCACGACCTGCTCCAGACCCACCGCGAGGCGGGGCGACCGGGCATCCCGCGCCCCGAAGCCCTGGCCTATATGTTCGAGGTCGCCGAGGTCCTCGACTTCCTCAACCAGGAGCATGCACTCCAGCACCTCGACATCAAGCCTCGAAACCTCTTCCTGGTTGGTCGGCACATCAAGGTGGCGGACTTCGGACTCGTCGCCAGCCTCTCGGAGGTCGGCACCCCGAACAACCCCCTGACCGGCATCACGCCGCTCTACGCTGCCCCGGAAATCTTCGACGGCCACCCATCGCTTTTCAGCGACCAGTACAGCCTGGCGGTGTCCTACATCGAGATCCTGACCGGGGAGACGCCCTACAAGGCGCGCAACTCCCGCCAGCTCATGATGATGATCGCCACGACGGAACCGGACCTCGGGAAACTGCTCCAGGGCGACCGGGCCATCGTGGCCCGAGCCATGAGCAAGGATCCGCGCAAGCGTTACCCGTCGTGCATGGAATTCATCGACGCCTTGGCGACGGTGTCGCCCCCGGTAGGAAGTGGCGTCTACCGGGCGCGGACGACATCGATCGACGTGCCGATCGGCTCGCTGGGCGTTACGAAGAGCAACCTCCGGCCACCCTCCGGGCTATTCAGCCGCGAGAGCCGGATGGTCCCGGCGTTGCGCGGGATCGCAGCGGAGAGCGATCAACTGTTGCCGGGCTACCACCTGCAAGAGAGCCTCGGGCGGGGACCGTCGGGCGAGTTGTGGCGGGCGCGCGGCCCGCAGGGGACGCCGAAATTCGTCCGCATGATGACGCCGCCGGGCCTCAACGATCGGGGCGAGAATCCGCTCGACCTCCTGTGCCGAATCGACCACCCGATCGCCCCTCGCTGGGAAATCCTGCCCGGAGGGCCGGACCGCGTCGCGCTGGTGTGCGACGCCGGCGACTCGTCGCTCGCGCATCGCTTCAAGGAGTACCGCACGGCGGGCCAGCGCGGCATCCCCCGACTGGAGTTGATGGGCACGATGGGCGCGATCGCCCAGGGTCTCGACGAATTATACCACGACACGGGGTTGCAGCACCTCGGCCTCACCTCGAAGCACCTGGCGTTGCAGCACGGCGGGGCGCTACTCCTGGAGTTCGGCCTGGCCGAGTTGCTCTGGTTGCCCGCGAGCATCCAGCCCGCGACGATGAACCCGCGTTACTCTTCGGGCGAGTTGCACGAGGGACTCATCAGCGATTCCTGCGACCAGTACAGCCTCGCGCTCATCTTCGCCGAACTCCTCGTCGGCGTCCACCCCTACCGCAACCTCAACGCCCGGCAACTGGCGTCCGCCCAACTGCGAGGGCAGCCGGACTTGTCGCTCTTGCCTGCGGCGGACCGTGGGGTCATCAGCAAGGCGCTGCAGGCCGACGCGGAGCGGCGCTTCCGAAGCTGCTCCGAGTTCATGCTGGCCCTCGAGGAGGGCCGCCAGCAGGCGGATCAAGTCACCGTCTCGGTCCCTGCGACGCAGACCGTCGCCCGCCAGGGGATGTCGGTGATGATGCCGTCGCTGTCTCTGGCGGCCCAGGCTCCCGTACCCGTGTCGGCCGTGGCCGCGCCGTGGCGATCGGCGATAGACGAGATCGTCACGGGGGCCGCACGCGGTTGCGAGATCCAGAACATCGGCCTCATCCACTACCGGTCTCAGCAGGGCCAGGGCATCGAACACCGCAGTTGGGTGCGACTGGCACCGGGGATGGCCCGGCTCAAGATGACGGGATTCCGCGAACAGTGGCAGGCCGAACTCGTCGGCGAGGCACCGTCGCGGTGGCGCTTCTTGTTGAGGAGCGAATCGAACTTCTGGGACCGCTGCCGGGGCATAGTATCGGGGCTGAGTGTGGATGTCCTCCTCGGCTCGCCCCAGCCGTCGAACGGCGACCTCACTCCGGTGCTGATCTCGATCACCCCCAAGGACTGCGCCCCCGCCAAGGCGGCCCAGTTGTTGAACGACCTCGGCCCGAGCCTCCTGACGAGTTTGCAGGCGTACCTGAGCATCCAGAGCCGGCGCGAGGACCAGGAGCGATTCCCGGTCCAGCAGGTAGTTAGTTGGCAGATGCCTTTGGGCGGGCTGGCGGTGACGGCTCAACTCCGCGACATCGGCCGCAAGGGCATGGCGATGTACACCACGCAGCCGATCCAGCTCGGTAATGGCACCGTGAGCATCAGCCGAATGGCGTCCACGGCCACGCTCCAGGTGCCCGCCATCGTCCGCGATTGTGTCCCCGACGGCGAGGGGCGCTATCTGGTGGAGCTTGCCTTCGGGGCGTGAGGCCGGAGGGGTGCCTGCGACTCCGTGCGGTCTTCCTCATCGCGGTCCGGCCCTTCGCGCGGTTGACAGACCTGCCCCGGCCCGCTAGTCTAATTCTTTCGCCTCCCCCCACGCCTAATAGGTCATCGACGACGTATGGTTCGCAAGAAGCTCGGCCGAGGTCGGAAGAATCGCTGTCGTTTTTGCACGAAGGAAGGCTGCCCGCGGCCTGCCTTCGTGGATTACAAGGACGTCCCCACGCTCAAGAAGCTCACCACGAATCAGGGCAAGATGTTCAGCCGCAAGCGCTCGGGCAACTGCGCCGCGTTCCAGCGCGCGACCCAGGATGCCGTCAAGCGCGCTCGCTTCATGGCGCTGCTGCCCTATGTCGGCGAGTGAGTCCGAACGTCTGCTCTCTCTCCGAGGGTCGCTCTCGCGCCGCCGGCATGCCCGGTCGCGCGTTGGCGACCCTTTTTTTACATCAAAGCGGCTAACCACAGAGGCACAGAGGGCACAGAGCAATACACAGAACAGAAGAGGTAGATGGATCGATTCATTACCCGTCTTCCGTCTTTACCCTGTCTTCCATCTGTGTATTGCTCTGTGCCC
>JANXSH010000840.1 GCA_025356615.1 Planctomycetia bacterium
GGAACACCGTCCCGCCGTCGGCCAGAGTGAAGAGACCGTCTCGCGCCTGGGCGGCCCCGGTGAAGGCACCGCGTGCATGGCCGAACAACTCGCTCTCGACGAGGTTCGGGTTCAGCGCGGCGATGTGGACAGGGAGGAACGGCCGGTCGCGCCGCGCGCTGTAGCGGTGGACGGCCCGCGCGACGAGTTCCTTGCCGGTGCCCGACTCCCCGGTGATGAGGACGCAGGCGTCGTGCGGCGCGACGAGGGCGATGCGCTTGAACACCTGCTGCATCGCCGGGCTGACGCCCACGATGTCGGCCGTCGGCCCCGGCGGCTGGATGGTCGCCCCGACGGCATCGCCGGGCCGTCGCTGGAGCGCGCGGGCGACCGCGTCGAGCGCCTGGGACAGGTCGAAGGGCTTCGTGAGGTAGTCGAAGACTCCGCCCTCGACCGCTCTGACCGCCGTCGGGAGGTCGCCGAAGGCGGTGATGACGATGACGGCGGCGTCGGGGGCACGGGCCTTGATCCGAGGCAACGCCGTCAGCCCGTCCATGCCCGGCAGCCGAACGTCGAGGATGACCACGTCGGGGGCGTGCTTGGCGACGAGCGCGAGCGCCTTCTCGGCCGAGGCCGCGACGGCGATGCTGTGCCCCTCGCGCGTCAGGGCACGCTCCAGCGCCCACGAAATCGCCGGCTCGTCATCGACGATCAGGATGTGTCGGCCGGTGGACTCGCGGGTCACGGGGTGTCTCGCTGGGGGTTGGGGGAGCGAGGATATTATACGAGGAGAAGGGGCGCGGGGGCGATCCGGTGACGGGGTGTGGTTCGCGATGGGGCGAGTGCGGATGTAAGGTGAAGGTGAGAAGAGAGTTGCGCGGCGAGATGCGATTTGGGGGAAAAGTCGGGGGGTGCGAGACGGTGATTGACATGGGTGGGGGGCGGCGGTAGGATTATGCAGTAGAGTGAGAAAGAATAAGTAATTCGTGAACAGCAGGGCGTATCCCGGTTGCTCGATGGTCGGCAGGGTTGTTCGTGGCCTCGTAGTCAGCATCAACGGGGTTGAGGTTGTTGTGAAGCTCCTTCCATTTCCAATCCTTCTTGTACTCTTTATCGGGTGTGCATTGGTGGTTGCGTTGTCCTGCACAAAACAAGGAAAGGGCTGGCTGCGAGGAGTAGCCGGATCCATCGCACTAATAATTTTGATGTTCGCCTTGGTCGAGCTATGCTATTACGCACTCTTTTGGAATATCTTCAAAGAGTTGCATCTAGTCCGTAGCGATCGAAATCAGGAAAAGGGGAAGCAGACCTTTGATCTTGGCAGTGGCTGGCGACAAGGAGCAAGTGGATGGGGCAGTTGTTCGATACGATCCGCCAGCTAGTCGCCGAAGAGAAGTACGTCGTCGGCCAACATGCCTCCGAGCGGTTGGAGGAACGTGGCATCATGGAATGGCAGGTTGTCGCGGGGCTAGAGGACGCCGACCTCATCGCCGAGCGGCCCGACGCGACGCCGAATCCGGCGGTGGAGGTGCGCGAGTGCCTACCGGATGGTACGGAGTTCAAAGCGGTGTGGTCTCATCTACGCCAGAGCGGCGTCGCCAAACTGGGAACTGTTCACTTCTTTGACAGGGGTTAGTTATGCGTGTTTCCGGGGAGCGAATCAAGCGGACGCGGCTGATTCAGACTGAAAGGTACGTCGTCGCGGTCGAGGTCGAAATGGTCATCCCCGCTGACGATCCTAGCGAACCGTGCTACGAGTCCGAGACGGTGCAGTTATTCCGGGAGATCAAGGACCGCGCGGAGCGGGGCGACTTGGCTTGGTTGACCCAAAACGGCAAGGTCTACGCTGCTGTGGGAGCTGCCTGACGTGCGGGCAGTGATCGCCGAACCAGGCGCAGGCCATTCCTACCCGCGACGAGTAAATGACCCTAATCCGCCCCGCCGGAGGTCCGGCCCATCGCCACGTCGAATTCACTCAGCAGGGGAATGAGCATCGCGGCGATCGCGAAGCCGAACGCCCCGATGATGACGATCGACGGGATCACCGGGTCGGAGGACTCTTGCAGGCCCGGCCTGCCGACGAGGACGCTCATCACCGCGTAGAGTACGCCGAGGGGGCAGAACCACGAGGCCCACGTCAACGCCCCCGTGGGGCGGTCGCCCGAGAGGACGTACCACAGCCCGCCGACCCCCGCGATCAGGAAGAAGACGAAGCTGCCCCACTGGTACTCGAACTGGCGGTTGATGAGGATGAGGGCGATGCAGATCATCGTGCCGACGGTCAGGAAGAAGACCGTACTCAGTGCCCGGATGATCGCCGACTGGCTGTTCGGCGAGCGCAGGGCGACGTGGATGCCCAGCACCGAGCCGAAGACGAGCAGCACGAACCCGCAACCCACCAGGCACACGACGGAGGTCGTGTTCATCGAAAGGGCCATTTCGGATCGGCCCACGGGGGGCGTCGCCAGGGTGCCGAAGAAGGCGTACACGATGACGAGGAGGACCGGGGGTATCAGGTATTCCTTGGTGTTGTAGGCGATGCCGAGCAGCTTGCCGAAGATGAACTCCTGGGGCGAAAGGTCGGTCACGAGGAGGAGGTCGAGTGCCCCGGTGTCGCGTTCCGAGGTGATGGAGGTCGTCGCCTGGGCCGTCACGAGCAGCAGGCTCAACACGCCGACGGGGATCAGGCCGTAGGCCGCGAGGAACGGCACCCTCGGCTCGCCCCTCACGAGGGGGGCGAGTGCGGAGTAGCAGATCAGCGCCAGGACGACCGCGTAGGCCAGCTTCACGAGCAGGGGGCGTCGCCCGTAGGCCCGCGTGAAGATTTCGCGCCAGAGGATCGGGTTGCCGCGCACGGGGCGGGCCGCGCCGGGGGCGGCGTGCATGTCGGTCCGGCTGACCTCCTCGGATTCGTCCTCGACGGGTGTCTCGACCTTCTCGCGCTGGATGATCGGCTCGCCGCTGGGGTTCCACACGCGCAAGCGCCACATGCCGAACAGGTTGAGGAAGACCGCCCAGCCCAACATGCAGAAGCCGAAGGCGTAGACGGGCGAGAAGCCCGTCTCGACGTAGAGCAGGGAGTCGTTGACGGCGGCGAGGGCCAGGAACGGCTCCAGCGATTGTTGGACCGATTCGATCCGCTCCGCGTCGATGGACGGGAGGATGGCGGGCAGCACCCCCAGGCCGCGAACGAGGAGGAGGTAGAGCAGGAGGATCAGCACCGTGAGCGCGAGCGATTGGAACGTCCGCTCGCGCCACAGCGCGACCAGCGCGCCGAGCGACCCGGCGGCGATCGCGGTGCCGAACAGGACGACGCACAACTGGAAGACTTGCTCGAATCCCACGCCCCCGAGCAACACGAGTAGCAAGAGGAACGGGATCGCCACGCTCTGGAAGACGATCATCGGTAGAAGGCTGCCCATGATCTTTCCCAGGACGATCTCATAATCGCGGAGGTCGGTCATCAGGAGCAGGATGAAGGTCCGGCGGTCCTTCTCGCGCGAGATGGCACTCGCACACGATAGCGCGCTGAAGAAGAGGATGAGCGCCAACTGGACGTAGCCGAGCATCTGGAACAAGAACGTCCCGAGCCGGGCCGTCTCGCCGAGCGTGGCGGTCCGGCTCCAGCCGAGCGTGGCGAGCCAGGCGGTGACGGCGATAACCCACAACCCGCCCAGGTACGCCGTGCGCGTCAGGTAATGACTGCCGCGTCTGGGGACTGTTACCCACTCTCGCTGAAAGATCGGCCCCAGCACTACACACCTCCGCGCGACTTCGACTTCGTCCGAAGTGACGCGAGGCCACCTCCCTGCCTGTACTACGTTCCCCGCCCCCCGGAAGATCGTCATTTCGCGGGGTCGGTTTCAGGAGGCTCCAACGTCTTGCCCGAATCGATGAACAGCCAAGCCACCGCCCCGAGGAACCAGGCACCGGCGAGGCCGGCGAACACCCACTGCCAACGCTGCGGAGTGGTGAAGTGGTCGGGCAGCCGGTTCAACACGCGAGGGATGAGGATGGGGCTGAGGATCGCCCCGAAGCCGCCGACCATGTTCATCAGGCCCGAGACGCTGCCGGCGAAGCGCCCGCCCACCTCACCGGCTGCGGCCCAGAGCGGGGGGATCGCCAGGTCGTTGATGAGGAACGCCAGGCACAGGAGCGCGACCGCATGCCACCACACCGTGGCCCAGCCGGTGAGCAGGACGCAGACGCCCGCACCGATGAACCCGAACACCCCGACGAGGCTCCGGCCCCATCGCCGACTGCCGGTGAGGACGACGAGCGTGTCGGAGAGTTTGCCCCCGGTGATCGATCCGACCGCGCCGAAGAGGAACGGCAACCCGGTGAGGATTTCGGAGAGCATGCCGTCCGGCTCGAATCCGTGGACTTGCTTGAGGTACTCCGGCTGCCAGGTCGGGTAGAAGTACCACCCGAAACAGACCCAGAAGGCCGCGAAACACATCGCCCAGATCGTCAGGCTGCCGGCCAGGAGATCGAGACTCGGCCAGGAATGGCCGCCTGTGTGAGGGGCTTTGACAGGCTCGATGATCCGCTGCTCCGCGAGGTTGCAGGATGGATGCTGGTCGGGTCGGTCGGTGAACCACCGTCGGAAGGCGATGACCCAGAGGATGCCGACGGCCCCCAGGATGTAGAAGGCGTTTCGCCAGCCCAGCGAGGCGGCGAGTCGGCCGATGACGAACGGGGCGATCGCCCCGCCGAGGCGCGCGGACATCCAGATCGCACCGAGACTGAAGCCGCGTTCCTGCACCGGGAACCAGTCGCGCGTCACGCGGGCGAGATTCGGATAGGCTCCCGCCTCGCCGACTCCGAAGAGGAAGCGGACGACGAGCATCAGAACAAAGCTGTCGAATACGAGCGTCCCCGTCGAGAGCCACGGTGCCGGGATGCCGGTGTCGAAGGAGAACGCGCGGATGGTCCCGGTGAGGGCGGTGAAGATCGACCAGGTGATGACGATTCGGGTGAGGACGCGGCGCGGCCCCCACTTGTCGCCCATCCACCCGCCGGGCACCTCGAAGAGTGTGTACCCGAAAATGAACGCCGAGAAGACCCACCCCATGTCCTCGAGCGAGAAGCCGAGATCCCGCTGGATGTCCGCCCCGGCCCGCATGATGCAGATGCGATCGAGGTAGGTGATGAGCGAGAGCGAACAGGCGAAGCCGAGTACGCCGAATCGCGCCCTCGTCGGAGTTGTCGTTTCGTGGATGCGCGATGATGCCATGCAACACATCCTACGAAGCGAACGATTCGGCGACGAGGGAGATCAACCGTGCATCGTCTCGAAGACGATGACGCGGTCGTCGCGAACGACGCGCTCGTAGAGATCGACGAGCACGGCGAACCACTCCTGAGAGTAGGCGAGTTCGTCGAGGAGGTCGTCCTCATCCAACTCGTCGGCTAGGAGCGTCGAAGTAGACCAACCCGCCGGGACGATCGCCCGGAGTTCACCCAGGAGGCGACGATTGTCGTCCACCGTGTTGAAGCCCGCCAGCCCTGGCCGGTACGTCGCCAGCCCGAAGGTGAGGTCGCCGCCACCCTGGAAGGCGTCCTTCGCCAGCGAGGGCGGGAGCAATCGTGCGAGCGACTCCAGATGGCTCGGCAGCTCCGGCATCTCGACGGCGGTGACGACGAGGATTTCGCCCACGAGGGTTCGCCAGGACGAGGATGTGAAGGGGGTCTTCGGGCCGAAGCCGACGAGGAAGAGTTCCTGCGGATCGATGTGGTATGCATTGGCATACTGGCGGGCTGCGGCTCGCCACGCCTCGACATGAGGAGTACATCCCGCGAAACTCCGACGCCACCAGGCGTCCCCCAGGATGGGGCGGAGGTGAGCGAATCGGAGGCCGTCGTGGACGAGGAGGTAATCCGCCATAGACTAAGTCAACCTCCGAAGCCGCGATTCCGGACACGATTGGCCGACTAGATCGGGGTGATCGATGAAGCATGATAGCATTTTGGCGAAGGTGGCGGCCATTCTGTTCGGCCTGGTGGTGGGCGTGTCGGGTGGTTGCCTGATAATCTGGCAACTCTTCATGGCAGACCCTGGCATATCATTCGGGTTACTCGCATTCTTCGTATCCAGCGCGGCCTTGATACTCGCCATGTTTTGGGCATCGATCGTCGCGCACGAATTGGGTCACATCCTCATCGGGCTGGCCGTTGATATGCGAATCGTAATGGTCCTATTCTCCCCCCTGGCGTTCGTAAGACGTGGTCAGCGGTTTCGCCTTCGTATTCAATGGCGATGGACGACACCAGGATACGTGGTCGTCCTCCCCAAACATTTCCGCGACCTGCGTCGTCGCATGTTCCTCTTCGTGGCCGCCGGGCCCTTCACGAGCCTCGTATCCGGCTCGCTACTCATTCTTCTTTCTTACCTGGGAAATCAATCGCCGCCGGAATCGGTTCCGGTCGGAGAGTTCCACCCCTCGCGATTCCCTTGGATGCCCCAAACCCTCACCATCGGCTGGGTTGCCATGGCCGGTATTCTGAACCTGTTTCTGGGCTTGAATAACCTTATTCCCGGTAAAACAGGGGGATTTATGACGGATGGAGGGCAACTAGCAAACCTCCTCCGGGGTGGCGAACCGGACCCCCGTTTGATGTATCTGGTTACTTTGAAGACGCTCTCCCAGAATGGCGTCCGCGCCCGCGACTGGGACCGCTCCATTATCGAGGGGATGCTGGAGTTTCGGGACGGGTCGTCGAGCGACGTGTCAGCGGCGATCTATGCGTATTACCACGCCCGCGATTGCGGCCTCATCGACCTGGCCGGCTGCCTGGTGGACCAGGCGGTGATCGACCTCGGACTCTACCCCGCCGAGTATCAGTCCGCCGTCCTCCTGGAGGCGATCTACTACGACGCATTCTACCGGGGCGATGCCCGAACGGCGCGCGAGGCGTTCTCCCTGGCGAACGAGGGCCTAGCAGAGGAGCAAACGTGGCTACGAGCCGAGGCGGCCGTCTTCTTCGCCGAGGGCCGCTACGAGGAGGCCATCACCCTGGCGAAGGAGGGGCTGGACTTGATCCCGCGCTCGATCGATCCCGGCGGCGCGATCTCGGAAGCGGACTGGCTCAGAGATATCGTCACGGAATGTAAGCGGCGAATGAGCCGGACAGAACCCCCAAACCTCGCGACCCACGCAGAAGGAACGGTATCCACTCGAACGGGCGAATCCCGGTGATTCTTTGGCGCTGATCGCTTCGCCTTGACACATTCCCCCGTCATCGGTATTCGCCTCCCTTTCTCGCTTACTATCGAACGGCTCGTATCCGAACTAGGGATGCGTCTCATGCGCTATCTTCCATCGGTCCTTGTCGCGCTCGCGGCGGGATGCCTCGGCTGTGGGGGGTTGGACTCGATCCCCTCCTACCGCCGGGCGCAGGCCGCAGTTGCACCGCCGCGGGAGCCGGAACCCCAACGCTATGTCGCCCTCGACGTGGCCGTCATCGAATGCCCCTACGGCGACCCCTTCCTCGATGAGGAACTCTGGCAACGCGGGGACGAACACATCGACCTCGATGTCCAGCCGATTCTGGAGGAGAACGGCCTTCGCGTCTGCCGGATCGGCGGACTCTTGCCCGCTCGACTCCAGGCGCTACTTACTTCACCCCGGAGTTGCTCGCCCCCGCGCCGACTTCGTGCCGATCTCGACAAGCCGATGCCCGTCCTCGTCAACGCGAGATATCCCCACCTGGCGATCCAGTATCGGGACGGAGACAAGGCGCGAGACATCCAGCTCGACCAGGCGCAATGTCTCTTCGAGATCGTCCCCGGCCAGGGCGAGGACGATGGTCTGAAACTCCGATTCCGCTCTCGGCTCCGACACGGGAAGGCGCTCATCGAAACGAAGGTCGCCAACGATCCGGGCAGGGAGCTGCACTGGACGATGGAACACACGGAGCCGACCGAGGAATTGCCCGCGCTGACCTGGGAGATGCCCATCCGCCCCGACGAGTTCCTCGTCCTCGGCACTCGGCTCGACCGACCGGGCACTTTCGGCCAGGCGTGCTTCGTCTGCTCGGGGAAGTCGAAAAGGACACAGACCGTTCTCGTCCTGAAGGCGAGCAGCGTCTACGGGGCGGAATCTCGCGATTCGGCGGGCGAATCGCCCCAGCAAGCCCCCCCGCTGGCCGCCCAGGCGAGTCTGACTGCCCGCGAGCATGGACGATAAGAGGGGTTGCAACCGATCGGCCTCGTGATTTTACTTCGTCATACCCCGGACGAAAAAAGGCCACAATCTCTCCCCTTCGCGACTTGCTATGGATGCCAACATCCCAGCATAATAGACTCAGCGACCGGCGACTCTTTCTCGAGGGCGTGGTCGCGGCTACGAGTCCGCGAGGAAACAGCGATGACACGATACGCGACGGCGATCACCCTTGGGATGCTCGGACTCCTGACCGGGTCGGCAACGGCCTGCCCGTTCTGCGCGGCCGAGGGGCAGACGTATTCGACCGAATTGAACGAGGCCCGGATCGTGATCGTGGCCCGGCCGATCTCTGCGGACATCGACAAGGAGACGACCGAGATCGAAATCGAGACGGTCATCAAGGACGACCCGTCGCGGGGCAAGAAGACCCGGTTCGTCCTGTCCCGCTACATCGACCCGACGCCCCTCGGCACCAAGGGGAAGTTCCTCCTCTTCTGCGAAATCTACAAGGACAAGTTGGACGCCTACCGCGGGATGTTCATCAAGGAGGACAGTAAGCTCCCGGCCTACTGCCAGAAGCTCGTCGAACTGAAGGGCAAGCCCGCCTCGGTCCGACTCGAGACACTCTTCGAGTACCTCGATCACTCGGACCTGGATGTCAGCGGCGACGCCTACAAAGAGTTCGCCTATGCCGACTACAAGGATTTGAAGGCGATGTACAAGGGTCTTCCCGCCGAGAAGATCCTGAAATGGATCAAGAGTCCCGACACGCCGTCCGCCCGCATGGGACTCTACGCTTCGATGCTCGGCCACTGCGGCAAGGCGAAGGACGCCGTCGCCCTGCGCGCCATCCTCGACGACCCCGATCGGAGGACCGGCAGCGGCCTCGACGGAACCCTGGCGGGGTACATCATGCTCGACCCGAAGGCGGGCTGGGAGTACACGCTCGGCGTGCTGAAGAACTCGAAGGAGGACTTCTACTTCCGCTACGCCGTCCTGCGCGGCGTGCGATTCCTCTACGACTACCGCTCGGACCTCATCACGAAGAAGCAAATCGTCGATGGCCTTTGCATGCTCCTGAACCAGAAGGACATCGCGGACCTGGCGATCGAAGACCTCCGCCGGTGGCAGCACTGGGAAGTCGCCGACAAGATCCTCGCCATCGAGAAGACGGAGGTCTACGAGCAGCCGATCGTCAAGCGGTCGATGCTGCGGTACGCGCTCCAGTGCAAGGGCAACGCCGCCGCGACGGCCTACGTCGCCTCGAGGCGGAAGGCGGACAGGGAGTCGGTCGAGGACGCGCAAGAGCTGCTCGACCTGGAGACGACGAACGCGAAGAAGCCCGACGACCCGTCGAAGAAGAAGTGAAGAAAACTAGCCACAGAGAACACAGAGAACACAGAGAAAAGACAAAGAAGAGAGTAACAGAAGCGGTCGTTCCGTGCCGGAGAATAACGCACGAGGTCGCCGACATCCTGGGCGGGATTTTGGAAGGGGCGAGGCGAGACCCGGCCCCCATTCGTCCTGGCGAAATTTTTCAGTCTCATGGGAGAATCTGCCGTGGCATCTCATTGTAAAGGGAGGAGTTATTATTTGGTTTGGGCGTTGCTTGCCCTATTCGCAGGCAATACGGCCGGGGCCGATCCGGCCGAGGAGAAGGCCGTGGAGTACGTGAAGAAACTCGGCGGCACCATCGATCGCGACAATAAAGCCCTTGGTAAACCTGTCGTCGAAGTCGATCTGTTTGGCACCAAGGTGGGTGACGCAGACATCAAGAAACTGCTCGCATTCAAACAGTTGCGTGTGCTGGTTTTATTCGGGACGAAAGTGACCGGTGCTGGGCTGGCAGAATTGGCTCCACTGAAGCACCTACAGGATTTGGAACTTTCCCAAGGACAGGTTACGGACGAAGCATTGGGGAACCTTCGGAAAGCCGGCCTACTGCATGCCCTGCGCATGGCAGAGGCCGGTTCTGAAGGTGGGCGTGCGAAGACCTCGGAGCAGGTCACCGAACTGCGATTGCATTCTACGCAGGTAACGGACTCGGGGCTGCGACATCTGGCCTCCCTGAAGAACCTCGAGGTACTGGCATTGTCCGGTTGTCTGGGAGTAGGGGACCCAGGGTTGAAGAATCTTGCGGCCCATCAAAAATTAGAGTATCTGAATTTGAATCATACTTCGGTCAGTGATGCCGGGATGAAGCATTTGGCTTCCATCAAATCGTTGAAGCATGTGCAATTGGGTCAAACCAAGGTAACTGCTGCGGGTGTGCGGGAACTCCAAAAGGCGCTCCCCAAGTGCAAGATAATCCACGACCCAAGACGTACTCGGTGATCTTATGCATCGTCAATTGTCTGGTCTGCCTTCTCGGTTTGGTATCCTTCGGTTGGCTTGTCTGGCTGAAGCAGCGAGAGCATAGTTCAGAAGGGCGGAGTGGCAGGGCGAACGCCGCCGAGACAGTCTACGTCGCCGCGAGGCGAAAGGCGGACAAGGAATCGGTCGAAAATGCGCAGGAGCTACTCGACCTGGAGACGACGAACGCGAAGAAGCCCGACGACCCGTCGAAGAAGAAATAAAGGAGCCATCCATGATACGTTGTTGCCTTGGTCTTCTTACCGTGGCGCTGGGCGTGACCGCCGTCGAGGCGTGTAGCCTGTGCGAGGGCGGACTGTTGCAGCGGTCGCCGACGTTCCGCCAGGAGGCGAAGCTGGCGATGGCGCGCGTCATCGTCCACGGCGAGATCGCCAACCCGCGCACCTCGGGGACCGGCCTCACCGGGCAGACGGACTTCCTCATCAAGACCACGCTTCGCAACGACCCCGAGATGAAGGGCAAGAAGTCGCTCATCCTGCCGCGCTACCTGCCGATCAGCGACAAGGACAAGCCGCCGCAGTACCTCCTTTTCTGCGACATCGAGAAGAACAAACTCGACCCGTACCGCGGCATCCTCGTCCAGAGCGCCTCGACCGTCACCTACGTCAAGAAGGCCCTCGCGCTCGACCCGAAGGATCCGGTCGCCAACCTCGTCTTCTTCTTCGGCTACCTCGACGACGCCGACCCGGAAGTGTCGAAGGATGCGTTCTACGAATACGCCAGCGCCAACGACGCGGACCTCGCGAAGGCCGCCCCGAAACTCGACGCGGGGAAACTCCGCAAGTGGCTCGAGGATGCGAAGACGCCTTCGGCCCGCATCAGCGTCTACGCCCTGCTCCTCGGCGCTTGCGGGAAGGACAGCGACATTACACTCTTGCGCACGCTCCTCGACAGCAAGGAGGAGCGCTACACGGCGGCAGCCGACGGCCTCCTCGCGGGCTACATGCAGAAGAAGCCGACCGAAGGCTGGGCGCTACTGAATGCGACACTCGCCGACGGGCGCAAACCCTTGCTGCTCCGTCTCGCCGTGCTGCGGGCGCTGCGGTTCTACAACGGCTCTCAGCCGAAGGAGACCCGCCCGCACCTCATCAAAGTAATGAAGACCCTGATCGACCAGGGCGAGCTGGCGGACCTCGCCATCGAGGATCTCCGGCTCTGGCAGATTTGGGATCTCACGGGGGACGTGATGAAACTGCACGGGCGGAAGGGCATCGACAGCCCGCTGATGCAAAAGGCGATCATCCGCTACGCCCTGTGCGCCACCCCGACGAAGGAGTCCCGCGACTTGCTCGCGAAGTGCCGCAAGGACGACCCGGAGTCGGTGCAAGACGTAGAAGAGGGGCTGAAGTTCGCGAAGAAGAAATAAATCGACCACCGAACTTCGGACGAAACGAGATCGAGGGAAACACCTCCCGGAAAACTAGCCTGTTTCGCCCCAACGCCGAAATACTATCACCCCACCCCGATCAGCACGATGAGCGCGTGCGGGGCGAGGGGGTAGCGCGACCACTCCGGGACGAGCGCCCCCTCCTCCTCGGCGACGATGTCCAGCGGCGATGCCATCGCCGTGTCGATGACGCGACGCCAGCGCTTGCTCTGCGGGGCGGGCGGGACGGTGAACGTGATCGGGTCGCGCCACGAGTTGAAGGCCATGTAGAAGTCGCGGTCCGGCTCGCGGTCGGTGCGCCGGCCGTCGAGGACCATCGCGAGCGTCCGGCTCCCCGCCGAGAAGTCGGGGCGGTAGGCCTCGGTGCCGTGCCAGATCACGTCGCCGGGACGGAAGAAGCTGCGCCGACGTAGGGCCGGGTGGCGTTTGCGAAGCGCGATCATTTCGCGGGTGAATCGTAGGAAGCCGGCGTGCGACTGGGTAAGGGTCCAATCGACCCAGGAGATATCGTTGTCCTGGCACCAGGCGTTGTTGTTGCCGCGCTGGGTGCGGAGGAATTCGTCGCCGCCGAGGAGCATGGGGACGCCCTGCTGTCTCAGGGCG
>JANXSH010000857.1 GCA_025356615.1 Planctomycetia bacterium
CGACCTAACCCCCTAACCCCCTTCCCTAAAGGGAAGGGGGAACCAGAAGCAGCTCGGTATTGCTCCCCCTCCCCTTTAGGGGAGGGGGTTGGGGGGTGGGGTCAGCCGCAGGGAGCCTTCACCCTCCGACAAGAGTAGATACATGGGCCTTTGCGAGAGAAATGAGGTCTTTACCCCATCACTCCCGACTGCTCGACGCGCCACTGGCGGCGGGATCCTTCCCGTCGGTCCACGGGCCTTCGAGCTTCTGATAGGCGGGCGGGACGACCGTGCTGCCCTTGGTGCCGCCCTTCCAGCCGAGGATCTGGCTCGGCTTGCCGCGCTCCTTGCTCCGCTTCTCGAGGTTGCTCGCCCAGGAGGCGTCGGCCTCGACGGCCTTCTTGTTGTCCTTGTCCCAGAACAGGACCTTGCCCTGGCGGAAGCTCTGCACTCCCATCGACACGGTCGAGAACGCGGCGGAGCCGAGTTCCGGCGTGCTGAGCGTCTCGCGCTTCTTGTCCTTGACGCAGGCGAGGAAGTTCTCCCACAGGGCGTAGGTCGCGTTGCCCGACTTTTCGTTCTTGTACTCGTGGATCGGCGTTCCGAATCCCGCCTTCGGCTTGGCCGGTCCACCTGCGATCGACTGACCGAAGACCTCGAACCCACCCATGTAGTCGCCGCCGCCGGTGAAGCGCAGTGTCCCGAGTCGTCCGCGGATCATCTCGCCGAGCTGCGTGTTGTTGCACATCGTCGCGGAGATGATGACCTGGCAGCCCTCGTTGTAGTCAGCGACGATCGTCGCGGTGTCCGGCACGTCTCGTCCGTCGTACTCGAGATAGATGCCGCCCGAGCCGACGACCCGGCCGGGGAAGCGCACGCCCATCGCGGAAATCAGGTGTGTCATCTGGTGGACGAACAGGTCGGTGAACATGCCACCGCCGAACGGCCAGTAGCAGCGCCACTGCGCCCAGACGGCGCGGTCGAAGGGCATCTCCTTGGGCGTCGGGCCGATCTTCTCGCCAGCGCAGGTGACGCCGGTGCCCAGCCAGGTCTTCCAGTCGATCGTCTTGGGCGTCATGTCCTTTTTGATGGGGTAGTAGCGCCACTGGCCTTCGATGTTGTTGCGATAGTAGCTCGTCTGCCCCTGGAAGACGTGTCCGAGGCTTCCCGCCTGGACGTATTCCAGGGCGGCGGCCCAGGTCGGGTCGGCCATCGACTGCACGCCGACGGTCACGACGCGATTCAACTTCTGCGCCATCTCGGTGACTGCGATGGCCTCGCCGATCGTGCGGGTCATCGGCTTTTCCATGTAGACATCCTTGCCCGCTTCCATCGCGTCCATCGCCATCTTGGCGTGCCAGTGGTCCGGCGTCGCGATGCACACCACGTCGGCATCCTTGACGTTGTCGAGGATCTTGCGGTAGTCCTTGGTGACGCGGTTCTTGTCGTCCACATCCAGACCGCAGCGCTTGGCCGACGGGTACAGGCCGCGCCCCTGCGCCTTGCCGTCTTTCTTGCCCAGTTCGGCGTCGCCGTCCCACACGTCGTTCACCGCGACGGGTTCGACTTTGAGACCCTTCTTCTTCATTTCGAGGATGACATCGATGTGCTGCTGGCACCGGCCGCCGACACCGAGGAACGCGACGCCAACGCGCTCATTCGCGCCATAGACGCGGGCCGCGCTCGCGGCGGACAGGGCGAGGGCCGAGCCGGCGACGGTCGTCGTCTTCAGGAAGTCTCTGCGATCGACAGGGTCAGACATGGAGAGCCTCTCATGGGTAGGGAACGTGGAAAACGGATATCCCGTCAGGCTATCAGATCGCTCTCAGGAGTGCCAGCGTCTCGGCGGGAAATCTGCGGGAGGAGAGGTGGGAACTGAGTGGGCCTTCCCGAACGGGTAAGGGGTGTGCCGCCTCAGCGCTTGCTTTCGGGACATCGTCTCGATTGAATGCAAGGGGTGGGTTCGCCCCTGTCTCTGCCGAAACGAATCCGTGAATTCCTCGACTCCTCCACTCTCTGGATGGCAAGACGAGCTTCGCCAACGACTTCTGCCGCTGGCGGAATCGCTGGAGAATCGCACCGGGCGTTTCCTCGCCGTCCTGGCGGGGACAGGCTCCGGCAAACACGGCGATGCGACGCGACTCCACCAGTCGTCTCGCGATCTCCTTCGAATCACGGCGAGCCTCACCAACGCCGGCCCCGTGGAGGCCGATGCGGACGGCTCCCGCGCCGCACGTCACGAGTTGCTCGAGACCCTCAACCGCCTCGTCGGCTACAGTCAATTGCTCATCGAGGAGGAAGAAGACGCCTCGACCGGCGTGGACCGCGTCTTCCTCGAAAGCCTGCGCGACCTGGCCCGCGAGTGCCAGGCGATCATCCTCACCTATTTTCCGCTCCGGCGGTCCGGGCAAGGGGATCGCCCGCCCTCCTCGCCTGCCTTCCAACTGCTGGAATCGGGCCGGATCCTCGTCGTCGAGGACGACGATTCCGGCCGGTCGGCCCTGATTCGCGCCTTGCGACTGCTGGGCCACACGCTGTTCGAGGCACGCGACGGGAACGAGGCCGTCGAACTGCTCCGCGCCAACAGCTACGATCTCGTCTTGCTCGACATTCGCTTGCGGGGGCAAGACGGCTACGCGGTGCTGAAGTTCCTCCGATCCGAGACTCGACTCCAGTCGTTGCCCGTACTCATGACCTCCGCCCTCGATCAGGTCATCCACACGGTGCGGGCCATCGAGGCCGGGGCCGACGATTTCCTGCCCAGGCCGATCGACCACGTTCTCCTTCGCGCGCGGGTCGGCTCCCTGCTCATGCGGCGACAGCTCCGCATCAAGCAACTCGAACAATTCTTCCCCCCGATGGTCGCGCGGCAGCTCCTCGAGCGCCCCGACCTGCTCGAAGAGGGTACGCATCGCGAGATCACCGTCCTGTTCTGCGATATTCGCGGCTACAGCAAGGTCAGCCGGGAACTCGGGCCGGCGGGCACGATCGAGTGGGTGAGCGACGTGATGGAAGACCTGACCGAGTGCGTCGTCCGCAACGAGGGCGTCCTCGTAGATTTCATCGGCGACGAACTCCTCGCGATGTGGGGGGCACCGACCGACCAGCCGGACCACGCCTCCCGCGCCTGCCGGACGGCGCTCGAGATCCTCGCACTCCTCCCCTCACTCGACGCGCGCTGGCAGGATCGAATCGGTAGGCCGATGGCGTTCGGGATCGGCATCAACAGCGGCCCCGCCTGGGTGGGCAACGCAGGGACGAGGCGGAAGTTCAAGTACGGGCCCGCAGGGGACACGGTCAACATCGGCAGCCGGGTCCAGGGCGCGAGCCGTTATCTGGCCGCGCCCCTCGTCGTCTCGCGCGCGACCCACGATCGGGTAACGGGCCAGTTCCTCTCTCGGCGACTGGGCCTCGTGCGTGTCGTCAACATCGCCGAGCCGATCGAAATGTATCAGGTCGTTCCGAGCCATGAGCCGGACTGGGAACGCCATCGCCTCCAGTACGAACAGGCGCTCTCGCTGTTCGAGCGGCGCGACCTGACGGACGCCGCCCGCTTGCTGGGCGGCCTGATCGCCGGGCACGGTGCGTCGGGGCCGTACCTCTCGCTGATGGCCCGCACGATCGACGGACTCTTGGCACCCGAGAGGTGGTCGGCCGTGTTCGAGTTGCCCGGCAAGTGAATCCCGTCCATCGTTCAACCGCGACGCAACGCGGGGCCAGAGCCACGTCCCGTTCTACCAATTCGCACCTTATTTATGTGCGGATGCCCGAATAAATGTGCCGACGGTCAATGATCTACAAAGCCTTCTCAGACCGTAAAGATCACCCCAACAACGCCTTGACCGACTCGCGCTCTTCCGTCAACTCCTTCAGGGTGGCGTCGAACTTCCCCTTGCCGAAGGCGTCGAGCGACAGCCCCTCCACGACCGTGTAGTTGCCCTTCCCGTCCGTCTTGCACGGGTAGCCGAAGACCATGCCGACAGGCACGCCGTATTCGCCCTTCGACACGACGGCCATGCTGACCCAGTCGTCCGCCGGGGTCGCCGTCACCAGCCCCTTGACGTGGTCGATCGTGCCGTTGGCGGCGGACATCGCGGAGCTGCTGCCGCGCTTCTCGATGACGGCCGCCCCGCGCTTCTGGATCATCGGGACGAACGTGCCCTCGAGCCAGGCGCGGTCGGTGATGGCCTCGGTCGCGGGCTTGCCGTTGATCTTGGCGTTGGTGAAGTCGGGGTACTGCGTGTTAGAGTGGTTGCCCCAGATGGTCATCCGGGTCACGTCGGCGTTGGGGACGCCCGCCTTCTTGGCGAGGGCGGTTCGCGCGCGGTTGTGGTCGAGGCGCGTCAAGGCGCTCCACTGCTCGGCGGGGATGCCCTTGGCGTTGTTGTAGGCGACGAGGCAATTCGTGTTGCACGGGTTGCCGACGACTACGACGCGGACATCCTTCGCGGCCCGCGCGGCGAGCGCCTTGCCCTGGCCGACGAATATCTTGCCGTTGATGTCGAGCAAGTCCTTGCGCTCCATGCCCTGCTTGCGCGGGAAGCTGCCGACGAGCAGCGCGAAGTTGGCCCCGTCGAACGCCTTCATCGGGTCGTCGGTGATGACCACGTCCTTCAGCGTCGGGAAGGAGCAATCGTCCAACTCCATCACGACGCCTTCGAGGATGTCCATCGCCTGGAGACCCTGGCGGGAGGGGTCTTTCGGGATCTCCAAGAGTTGCAAGATCACCTGCGTCTCCGGCCCGAACACCTCGCCGGACGCGAGCCGGGCTAGCATTCCGTAGGTCACTTGCCCCGCCGCTCCGGTCACTGCCACTCGTACTGTTTTGGTCATCGTCGCCTCGCCCCTGAACTGATCGACCCTTCCCATCGGACGCATCGTCCCTATCTCTATCTGTAGCGACCGAGGGGTAGGACGGCTATCGACCCGGCGCGAGTTCCGCCATCGAAGCAAGAGTTTATCCGCAGATTACGCAGATGACACAGATTAAAGGCAAAGGCGAAGGCGAATGGCAAATGCAATTTTGCCTTTAATCTGTGTCATCTG
>JANXSH010000870.1 GCA_025356615.1 Planctomycetia bacterium
GTTTGAATACCCCCCCCATTTGTACTGGCTCCCCCCCCATCGCCAGATCCTGCCGCCAGATGCCTTCCATCCGGGCTAAAATCCACGCAAGTAAGATACTTCAGCATCTCCTTCGGCCTGGGTATCGTCCGCAGGATTTCCCCCGAAAGCGAGTCTGCGATCACGACCCCTTCCTGGTAGGCAAGAGCGAGATATCTACCTTCGGGACTGTAAGCGACGCCGACCGCCTGCTTGGTGCCCCCTGGGAAATAAGGTGCTTTGGCCAGTTGCGTCCCGTCTGCTACCTTCCAGATGGTATCGCGGGCATAGCAACTCGTCGTGAAAGGATGAAAGGCACCTCGGGCATAAATACCCTGCCCTTGTAGCTTGAAAAAATGCTGCTGGCCGGTTTTTGCATCGAAGACCGTGAAAGATCCGGCCCCGAAAGCACCCAGGTAGCTTCCGTCTGGGCTGAAGGCAACACCCGCGCCTCCACTGTTCAGTTCCTTCCGAACTTTCCCCGTTCCGTGGACGAGATCCCAGATGCGTATCCGCCCATCCCCACCCCCTGCCGCGAAGTATCGTCCGTCGCTGGAAAAGGCCATCGCATGCACCATCGAAAGCGTGTGGAACGCACGGTGGTCCTGGTTTCCTTGTCGCAACTTCTCGACCGAATAGAGACGAACCGTCTCCGTGGTGACCAGGGCGAAATACTCGCTGCCCGGCGTGAATTCCATGCTATGCGGGTATTCACCCGAAAGCATGATCTTGGCGAGTGGCACTGCCTGGTCGCCTGGCGGCCTCTCGTAGATCGCGACTTCTACATGGCGGATTCGCTCTTTATCCCTTGTTTCGCGCCGCACGGCTCGCATCTGCCCATCCGATGACGTAAAGGTGTCAAGCTGGGTGACGGCCTCTATCGCTTTTGGATTGACCGCGTCCGGCGCTCGGGGGCGAGCGCCTAACCGCGTCCGCCCTTGCCTCAGCAACTCCTCGTTCACGGCGAAGGCTTCCCCGGTCGGCGGTTGCGCCCATCGCCGCGATCGTGCCCCCTCGAGATCCCACCCGTCCGTTTTCCCGTCGGCAAACAGGACGCCCAGGGACCGGCCCGTCGGGGCGATCTGCATCATCAGTATCTCGCGCTCCAGCGCGGCCAGCTCCATAACGCAGCGATCCGCGCGAGTGTCCCACACCTTGATGCGCTTGTCCGCCCCGCAAGAGGCCAACCACCGGCCGTCGCCGCTGAAGGCGAGGTGTTGGAGACGATGATTGAGGTGCGCGGGGATCACGCGGTCGTACCCGTGGCACTGGTCCCACAGGGCATGCCACTCGGGTCCGCGCAGATCCTCGTCGGTACTCCCCTTGGGGTGGATGACTTCCAGCAGACGCAGGGCGTGGGCGATCTTGCCTTCCTTGACGGCTTGCCCGGCGAGGTTGATCTGGCTGACGTACAACAGGCGATTGGCCCGCTGTCGCTGCCGCTCCGACTCCCCTTTCTCCACCTCGAGCTTCCCCATCGCCACCTCGAGATCCCCGTTGGTCGTCTCGAGTTCCTTTTGGGCCTCACGCAAGTCGTCGTTGCTCTTCGCCAGCCGGCTACTGTAGGCGAGGCCGACCGCCACGCCGACCAGCGCCAGGGACGCGACCACGCTTACCACCAGGAGGCCCGCCAGCGCCGGTCGCCGACGCGCCCAGCGCCACGCCCTCTCCAGGCCCGTCACCGCCCGCGCCTCGATCGGCTCGCCCGCCGTCCAGCGCCTCAGATCCTCCGCCAGCGCCTCGGCACTGCCGTAGCGCGCCCGCGGCTCCTTGCTCAGGCACTTCAGGCAGATCACCTCGAGGTCGCGCGGCACGCCGGGCCGCAACCGCGACGGGGCGACCGGCTCGTCCGTTTGTACCTTCACCAGCGTGTCCAGCGCCGTCTCCCCGACGAACGGCGGCTTCCCCGTCAGACACTCGTAGAGCACGGCCCCCAGCGCGTAGACATCAGCCGCCGTCGTAAGCTGCGAGGATTTGCCCGCCGCCTGCTCCGGGGCCATGTACGACGGCGTGCCCACCAGCGCCCCCGACTGCGTCAACCATGCGTCACTCTCCAGGTGCCGGGCCAAGCCGAAGTCCGCGACGTGTGGCTCGCCCTGCATGTCCAGCAAGATGTTGCCCGGTTTGAGGTCGCGGTGCAGGATGCCGCGCTGGTGGGCGTGATGCACGGCCCCCGCCACGGTCGCCATCAACTCTGCGGTCGCACGCACGTCGTCCCGGTAGCGCTTCAGGTGCTGCGTCAGGCTGCCGCCCTCGATCAGCTTCATCGAGAAGAACGGCTGCTCGTTCTCCTCTCCCACCTCATACATCGGCACGATATTCGGATGGTCCAGTGTCGCCGACAACTTCGCCTCGGCCCGGAAGCGATGCAACTCGTCCGCCGACGCCACCTGCCCGGACCGGATCATCTTCAGGGCCACCAGCCGGTTCAGACGGCGATGCCGCGCCCGATACACCACGCCCATACCGCCGCGACCGATCTCCTCCAGCAGTTCGTGGTCGCCGACTATACAGCCCACTGCTCGAAGCTCTTTTGGAGCCTCCTTCCGAGGGGAATGCAAGGATACGGTCGAATTCGACAACAAGGAGGGCGGCTGGGCCAGCGCCTCCGCCAACCACTCCGCGTCGAGGTCGGTGAACGCGCCGTAGTCCTGCCCCGTACATGCTTCGCCGGCACGTCGGCGGTAGTCGATGTCCAGCAGCACCAGTTCGCGCAGCAGCGCCGCGCGCTCCGCCCCTTGCCAGCCCGCGAGATG
>JANXSH010000807.1 GCA_025356615.1 Planctomycetia bacterium
CCGAACTACCGAATCCAGCCCCTTGACAGGGGCCGCTCGCCGTCCGTAGTTGATTCCGACGGGAGTGGGGGAGATCGGATGCCTTGTTCCGAAGCTCCCCCAGCGATCACGAACTTGCCGCTTACTTCACATCGAGCTTGCTCACGAACGCCTCGAGTTCCTTCTCGACGGCTAAGTGTGCCGCAGTCTTCTCCTTCAACAGATCCCTGGTCTTTTCGAGTTCGACCTCGAGATCGTCGAACTTCTTCAGGAGACGATCGATCGCTGCGGATTTGCTGGGCAGTTTCTCGATGTGCGTGCGGATCCGGGTCTGCTCCGCGAGGATGACCATGATTCGCGTATCGACCTTGCTCTTTTCGCTATTGGCCAGACTGACGCGCGTCTGGATTTTCAGCGCATCGAGGAGGGCCGCCTTGACGGCCTTGCTCGTCGTGCCCAGCTCGGCGTACTGCCTGATCCAGTCCGTCGTCAGACTGGACAGCCAGCTGGTCTCGTCGCTCGTCAATTGCTCGGTCACGACTTCTTCGACGACCTTGTTCGCCTCGATCTTCCACTCGAAGCGATGGACGCCATTCAGCGACTCGATGGGCTTGTTCTTGCCAATGACCGCATGGTTCGTCTCGGGGGGGTGGTCGAGCAGAAGGGTTCGCGCCTTCGACGAACGGTTATTCAGCCGATACCTCGCCCGCACGGTCGTCGTGCATCGGCGAACGATGGTCCCTTTGTGAAGGCGAACCGGGCCGTATTCCGTGACCGACTCCCGCTTCTCGGGCAGGATCTCGAGGCCGAGGTCCATCGCGAAGCTGATGATGCGCTCCTCGTTGGGCTGGAGGTTCGGCAGCTTGCAGTCGCCGACGTAGCCGTTCGCGTCCGTCACCGTGGTGGGTCCGGCGAGGAGGTGTTGGCCCGTCGTGTTCTTGATCTTCGCCCCGAGGAGCGGGAAACGCGGGTGGGTGGCGCGGTTGTAGATGCTGATGGGAGTCAGCCCGATCGGGCCGTGCTGCACGGGCAACAGGGCCGACTTCTGGCGCGGCAGGGAGACGGGTTGATCGACGAGCAGGCGGAAGCCTTCGCCGATGCGCCCCGCGTCCACGGCGAGAGACTCCGCCGTCAGGTCAGGGGAAATTCTTGTTGCGGTAGCCCGAGCATTATCGACGGCTGCATTGCGACGACTCATGAGTTCTTCGTAGCTGAGGCGAGCCGGGGCGGATGTCCTCGGTCCTAGATCCATCTGGTAGCGATTGAACAAGCCGAATGAGCCTGAGTTGTGCATCACCATCCCTCCCGTCTGATCGCCCCCGGTATTGGTCCTGCCACCTCCGATTCCAGCCTGGAATCCCCCTCCGATGTTGTAGCCGCCGTTGAAGCCTCCCCCACCGTTGAAGCCTCCCCCGCCGTTGATGACGCCCGGCATACTCTGTGCGTGCATGCGCGGTTGGAGCGAGGCGTACACTTCTGGATTCACCGGCGGGCGGGGCATGAACAACGTCTGGGCGAGGTCCATCGTGAAGCTGATCGGCCTCCCACTGACGAGGACGACGCGCACGTCCTTCCAGTCCTCCTCCGTCGTGTTCTGGACGACCGCCAGCCCCTGGAGGTGCGGCTTGCCGTCCTTCCCCTCCAGCGCGAGTCGGTAGGACGACTTCCAGATCGGGTTATCGACGACGTAGCCGATCTTCAACTTCCGCTTCCCCTCGCCGCGCAGGTGCAGGCTGAGGTTGCGGCGCTGCGTGTTCTGACTCGAGGCGAGGCCCGTCAGGGCGCGTCGGAACTCCTCCTCGAATACGGCGTTGAGGAAGCGCAGGCGCGAGACGCGCTCCAACGGCAGTCGGCGGACGCCGTCCGTCGTGAGGATGTTGAGGTGGTGCGACTCTTTGATGTTCGTCTCCTGGGTCGCCTCCATGCCGACGACGACGCCGTTGAACGGGCCGACGTTGGTCGTGCCGCCCTCGAGCGTGACCTCGACCTTCTCGCCGCGCGCCTGGTTGATGAGTTGGCCGAACGTCGGGTTCGTCGAGAGGTTCAGGGCGAAGTTGCTGAGGCTCTCGCTCGGGTCAGTCCCGTCGTAGCTCACGACGCCGGGCTTGCCGCCGTCATCGACGGTCAGACTCTTGAGGAGGTCGTTGACATCGGTCATGGGGAAACTCAGATCGACGCGCGGACTACCCTCGACGGTGCCCTCGCGCTCGAAGTGGCCTACCCCCGTGTTGAACATCAGGATCCGCGTGATCGGGACGAGGTTGGCGTTGGCTGGCTCTGGCGGAAGAGCCTTCCCAGGGTTGGCCGTGCTCTGCGACACGAGCCAGACGGCGACGCAGACGACGGGACATACCAGGGCGAGGGACAAGAACAGTGGCGTTCGGCGCATGACGGGACATTCCTTCCGTGCGATGAGTAGAGCTTCCCCGGATCCCGAACGCCGAAAGGAGGCGCGCTTGCGCAGGGTCTAACTACAAAAGTAGGCAATAGAGCAGGAACGTCGTAGGGTGGGTCGAGCAACGCGAAGCGATGCGAGGCCCACGCGGAGGGGCGGTGTCGGTCGCTCCCCCGATCCGAGCCCATATGAAAGGCGCTATCCCCGAACCGCGTGGGCCTCGCACCGCTTCGCGTTGCTCGACCCACCCTACGACGTTGCCTACTTCCATCGTCACACCCGTACTTGCGCAGACTGGTATCGATTCGCCCCGCGCGGTACACTCCTGGCGATTCACGGAGGGACTTCGTCATGAACGGACTCAGGAACAAGGTCGCCCTCATTACGGGGGCGTCGTCCGGCATCGGGCGGGCGACCGCGCTTCGGCTGGCTGCGCGGGGAGTCGAGGTGGCGCTCGCGGCGCGCACCTCTTCGGCCCTCGACGGGGTGGTCCGGGAGATCGAGGGACTCGGCGGGCGTGCGCTCGCCGTGCCCACGGACGTGACCGACCCCGAGCAATGCCGCGTTGCCGTCGAGCGCACCGTCGAGCATTTCGGGCGGCTCGACCTGCTCGTCTGTTCCGCAGGGGTGTCGATGCGTTCCCTCTTCGAGAAAACGGACCTCGCCGCAATCTCGGACCTGATGCAAGTCAACTTCTTCGGCACGCTCTACCCGACCTATCACGCGATTCCCCACGTCAAACAGAGCCGAGGCTCGCTCGTCGCCGTCTCGAGCCTCGTCGGCAAGCGCGGCACGCCGACGTATGCCGTCTACGCGGCGAGCAAGTTCGCCGTGCAGGGGCTTTACGAGAGCCTGCGCCTCGAGTTGGCCGAGCACGGCGTCCACGTCGGGACCGTGTCGCCCGGCTTCGTCGAGACGCCGCTGCGCGACCGCGTATTGAGCCACGAGGGCAAACCGTGGACGACGCCGGTGTCGATCCCCTTCCGCGTCCGCCCCGTCGAGGCGTGCGTCGATCGCATCGTCGAGTTGATCGAAGGCCGACAGGCCGAGGCGCTCGTACCCGGATTCGTCGGCCCGCTCCTGGCCCTGGACGCGATCCTCGGCCCGTGGCTCGGGGATCGCTTCCTGGCGCGACATTTCCGCAAACACCCGCTGCCGGATCAGGCGTAAGCCCACTCCCCGCGTTGCGCTGCGCTTCACGCGGGGAGTGCGTGCCAAGTCTGCCCAGTATCCGTTGACGCTCCACCCCGGTCGCTCTTGACCCCGTCCGCCCGATGGTGTCTCCTGGTGCGCGATGTCTACCATCTTCCCCACTGAGGACGGATCCCATGCCTCGTCTCCTTCTCGTCTGCGGATGCCTGCTGCTCGCCATGATTCCGCTCGGCTTCGAGACGGCGAAGCCTAAGCCGACCGCCTGTGTCCCACCTCCGCCGAATATCCCAGGCGAGGGGTTCGACACGGACCTCCCGGAGCAAGACGTAGTGGCGAAGGCGGAGAAAGAAGAGACCAAACGCCGGAAGTCAGACGCCGCGCTCCCGCCGTTGAAGATCGTCAACAAGCAAACGAAGAAACTCTGCTTCGATGTGTCGAAGGTCGGCCCGTCGGGTCTGGGCAGTGTCGATGTGTATATAACGACGGACGAGGGCGAGGCATGGGAGAAGTCCACCGCCGATCCCGCCGCTTCGCTCCCGGTGTCACCTGAGACGCGCGAGGTGGGAACGCAGCGCGGAACGGTCACGGTCCAGTTGCCCAAGGACGGCGTGATCTACGGCTTCTACCTCGTCGTCAAGAGCCGAGCGGGGCTCGGGAAGCCCGGCCCCAAAGCGGGCGATGCGCCGCAGATTCGGATCGAGGTCGATACGACGGAGCCGGAGGCGAAGTTGTTCCAGCCCCAGCCGGATAGCAACCGCCCCAACGCCCTCATCCTGACCTGGGAGGCGAAGGACCGGAATCTGGCCACGAACCCGATCTCGCTCGAGTGGTCCGAATCCGGCAAGGACTGGCACTCGATCGGGGACACGATGCTCCCGAACACGGGACGATTCGTCTGGCAGGTGTCTGCGAACATCCCGCCCAAGGTCCACCTCAAGCTCACGGTCCGCGACACGGCGGGCAACGTCGCCGTCGCCCAGACCGCCGCTCCCGTCCTCATCGACCTAACCGAGCCGCAAGTTGGCAATGTGAACGTCGATGATTGATTTTGTTCTCGCCCCGTCCTCTCCCGGCGGGCCTCCTTTTCGAGAACCCGTCACCCCGATTCCCCCTCCCCAGCTTTCCTCCGTTGCCTGAAAACCCCGGTTAATGTTATGATCCCCCATCGGTTCTCCACTATAGATAACCTGCGAGGGATTCCGGTAGGGCATCCACCCGAGCCGGGCATGCGATGGGATCGAGTTTTCAGGATCATCTGACTACCCGGCGGGCCGAAATCGAGCAACGGCTCGATGCGGCCCTTCGGCCCCAGGAAGGACTCCCCGACGAGTTGCTCCGGGCGATGCGCTACAGCTTGCTCGCGCCGGGGAAGCGGCTCCGTCCTCTGCTCGTCCTCCTCGCAGCCGAGGCGTGCGCTAACGTGGGCAACGACCCCTGGCCTGCGGCGTGTGCGGTCGAGATGATCCATGTGTATTCGCTCATCCACGACGACCTTCCGGCGATGGACGATGACGACGTGCGGCGCGGGCAGCCGACGTGTCACAAGGAGTTCAGCGAGGCGACGGCGATCCTCGCGGGAGATGCACTCTTGACGATGGCGTTCCAACTCCTGGGCGAAGGCTACCCCAACGCGGCGGGCGCTGCCTGCTGTGCGGACCTGGCGCGCGGGGCCGGGGCGGCGGGCATGGTCGGCGGGCAGGCCGACGACCTCTCCTGGGAGCGCGCACCGCACCACAAGGAGCGGACGTTCGAGGAACTGGAGTTCCTGCACGGACGCAAGACGGGTGCCCTCATTCGCTGCTGCCTCCGACTCGGCGCGAGAGTTGCTCATGCGCATCGACCCGATGGGCCACCGACAGACTTACTGGCCCGACTCGACGGCTACGGGCGCTGCCTGGGACTGGCGTTCCAGATCACCGACGACTTGCTCGATGTCGAAGGGCACGCCGAGCAGGCCGGAAAAAGAGTAGGTAAGGATGCGGCCCGAGGCAAATTGACGTATCCTGGACTGTTGGGTGTCGAGGAGAGCCGACGGCGCGCCGCCGACCTGGGTCGGCAGGCGCGGGAATATCTGGCCCCGATGGGGGCCGCCGCCGGCAGGCTGGATGACCTCGTTTCGTTCGTCGTAAATCGCGATCGTTGAACCACCCGGGCGGGAGCTGCTCGCAGGTTCTACCATCTGGGGATCGACTTCATGACAGCACTACTATCTCGAATCGCGTCGCCGAAGGATCTGCACGCGCTGTCCGACACCCAACTCGAGCAACTCGCTCAGGAGATGCGCGACGAACTGGTCCGGGTGTGTAGCATCCGCCCGGCCCACTTCGCCAGCAACCTCGGCGTCGTCGAACTGGCCATCGCCCTGCACCAGACGTTCGACTTCAGCCGCGACCGGCTCATCTGGGACACCGGCCATCAGATCTACCCCCACAAGCTGCTCACGGGGCGATTCCAGGACTTCGACTCGATCCGTACGCGCGGCGGCCTCATGGGCTATCCGTGCCCCGCCGAGAGCGTCTACGACCAATTCGTCACCGGCCACGCGGGCTGTAGCATCTCCTGCGCGCTGGGCCTCAAGGTCGGCGACGACCTCATGGGCGAGTCCGACCGGCGCTCGGTCGCCGTCATCGGCGACGGGGCGTTCCCCTCGGGCATCGTCTTCGAGGCGCTCAACAACGCGGGCGGACTGAAGAAGAACCTCCTCGTCATCCTCAACGACAACGAGATGTCGATCTGCCCGCGCGTCGGGTCGCTCGCCTCTTCCCTCGACCGTGCCCGTCTTTCGGGCTTCTACCAGGAAAGCAAACGCAACATCCGCGACTTCGTCGCCTCCATCCCGCTCGTCGGCACCGTGGCCAAGCAGGCGCTCGAACAGTTCAAGGACGGGATGAAGGCGCTGCTCACTGGAGGCATGCTCTTCGACGAGTTCGGCTTCCGCTACATCGGGCCGATCGACGGCCACGACCTGCCGACACTCCGCCGCTGGCTCCGCGACGTGAAGGACCAGCAAGGCCCGGTCTTGCTCCATGTGCTGACGAAGAAGGGCCAAGGTGTGCCCCAGGCGTGTGCCGACCCCGTGATGTACCACACGCCGCCGGTGTTCGAGAAGGTCGGCCCGGATCGCTCCATCCTCGCCCTACGACGGGGCGGGGCGAAGGGTTACACGGACGCCTTCTCCGGCACGATCCACGGCCTCATGAAGGAGAACCCGCGCGTCTCCGTCATCACCGCCGCGATGTGCCAGGGCAACAAGCTCGAGAAGGTCCGCACCGACTTCCCGGACCGCTTCTTCGATGTCGGCATCTGCGAGTCGCACGCCGTCGCCTTCGCCGCCGGCCTCGCCAAGGCGGGCATGCGGCCCATCGTGGACATCTACTCGACGTTTATCCAGCGCTCGTTCGACCAACTGTTCCAGGAGGTCGCCCTCCAGAATCTGCCCGTCGTCTGCACCCTCGACCGCGCCGGCCTCACCGGGCCGGACGGCCCGACGCACCACGGCGTCTTCGACACGACGTACATGCGGCTGTTCCCGAACTTCACCGTCATGGCCCCCGGCGACGAGGCCGATGTAAGGCCGATGATGAAGTTCGCCCTGTCGCACACCGGACCTGTGTCGATCCGCTACCCCAAGGCGAGCCTCGAGAGGTTCGACCGCGTCGTCGCCCCGATGGAACTCGGCAAGAGCGAGATCCTCGAGTGGGGCGATGATGTCATCCTCGTCGCCTACGGGACACTCCTGGTCGAGTGTATGCAGGCCGCCAAGACACTCCGGCTCGAGGGGATCTCGGTCGGCGTCATCAACGCCCGCTTCGTCAAGCCGCTCGATCGCGAGACGCTCATCCGCGCCATCGACCAGACCCGCCTCGTCGTCACGGTCGAAGAAGGCACCTTGGAAGGTGGGTTCGGTAGCGCCGTCCTCGAGGCCGCCAACGCCGCCGGCCTGCCGGCCTCCAACGTCGTCCGGCTCGGCATCCCCGACCGCTTCATCGAACACGGCGAGCGCGGCGAACTGCTGGCCGAACTCGGTCTCGACGCTGAGGGCATTTGCCGAACCGTGCGGCGGACGATGGAGATGGAGGATCCCGCCGTGGAGATGCCCGTGCGGCGCGACCGAGTGGCGAAGTGAGAAAGAGGGCGTTCATCAACGAACGGCCCTACACCCTCGACCCGCTCTACGGCGCGAACTGCGCCGCGATGTCGTAGAACCCATCGACGAGGCGCGTGCAACGCACGACGCGCGCGGGCAGGCGGATCGACGACTCGACATCGCCGCCGGGTAGCGTGAGGTGGACGACCCCGAGCGGCAGGCTCGTCGTCGCGAAGAACGCCACGCCGTTGCGCGAGAGGTCCCGCGCGATGCCCGAGACGACGGGGCCGTCGGTGATCTCGACCGTGAGGCGCTCGGAGTAGGGCACGCGCGGCGCGGTGCGGCGTTCGAGCATCGGGCGGAGTTGCTCCGCCATCTGATCGACGAGCCGACTGACTGCGGCGACTGCCTCACTGGGGTGCGATTCGGCCACGGCGGACCTCGGGAGCGGCGTCTCGAAGCGACAGCCGACCTCGATGATCTGGTCGCCCAGGGCGTGCCAGTGGCGCACCTCGGCGGGGACGCAGATCGGCTCGCCGTTGGTCTGGATGGTAATCATCACCCGACCCGAGGGGGCGAGGTCGGACTGGAAGAACCCGATCCCGTCGGCGGAGATGTCGCGCGCGACCGCCTCACGGCTCTGGGCGGGATCGACGGCACCCCCCGGCCCGAGCGGCGCGACGTGGACGCTACCGCTGAGCTGCATCCGGGGAAATATCCGCTTCTCCTCACCCTGCTTCTTGCCCAGCCGGAGCGTGAGTCGGCGTCCCCGATCCTCGTAGCGCATCTCGTCGGTGAACGCGCGGATCATGAGCATGCCGCGCCCCGAGGGCCGCTCCAGGTCCGGCTCGTCGCTGTCGAGCCGACGCATGGCGGAATCGACATCGAAGCCGGCCCCCTGGTCGGCGAATACCCAGGTGGCGACCCCCTCGCTGTACGTCGCCTGGACATCCACGATCCGACCGGCGAAGAGTGGGTCGCCCATGCGAGCGGCGACGGCCAGGAAGAATTCGCTATCGCCCTGCTCCTTGAGGGCCGACGAGATCCCGAGGTTGCCGTGGATGATCGAGTTGGTTAGCGCCTCGTGGATCGCCATCTGGAGCCGTGCGGCTCGGGCGGGATGCACCACCCCGACTTGCTGGGCGCGCAGGATGAGATAATCGACGGCCGGCGCGATCCGCTCCGGCTCGCTGCGGATGCGCATCCGGCAATGGTCCTCGACGAAAGAATCGGCGAGGGGGAACGACGGGTCATCGGGGTCCATGTTCGTCATGGGCAGGCTCGGGTACTCCAGACCTTTGAGAATAGGAGTCGGGTAGATCGTTCTCTATGCAAGGAACGATCCTACATTCCGCGAAACGAAAATCGCCATTTCCTGCAATTTCAGACAACCCAGACCGCCTCGATAGTAGATCATTCAGGTGGCGCTTCCGAGAACCTGCCCTGCTGACTCTTGGCCTCTCGCCTGGCTGATCCTGCCTCGCCTTTACGCTACTATAGTGGACCCCGTTGTCTAGACCAAAAAACGCCAAGACATCCCATCTGACACGGCGGACCGTCGTTCCGCCGTCTGGCAGTCCCTCTTTGCCG
>JANXSH010000930.1 GCA_025356615.1 Planctomycetia bacterium
CGAACCGCTGACATTGCATTGTTGGAAGCCGACTTGCAGGAGATGTCGGCGGCACCCGAGCAGGCCATCACGATTTCGCCCAAGCTTCGTATTCGTCCGCCAATGTCTTGATGGCGGCTTCCGGTCAGCCGCATTCTGAAACAGGATCACGCGCATCGGTCTGATCGACCGAATTAACTTCAGTCTTGTCGGACCGATGCGCTCGATCATCGGTTTCCCACCGAGGCTCGAAGCCGGCCGGGCCGTTGACACGGAGCCGCGACGATGCGTATGTTATCCCCACAGGCTTTCCCCACACGCTGGCCGCGCGTCCTGGGGTGGGGTGCAATGGCACGCGGGTCTCTGCCGGTGATGAACCCAAGAGGGTTGAAACATGTTGCCATCCGAAGCAATGGAAACGGCGTTCTGGGACGCCATCGCTGAAGCCCCGGAAGACGAGGTGCCGCGGCTGATCTTTGCCGACTGGCTGGAGGAATGCAACGACCCGCGTGGGCCGTTACTCCGGGAGCGGCGTTACTGGCACCACCTGAACGCCGATTGTCAGGACCCGGTCCAGGTGGTGCTCGCGCTGCTAGACGCCCGGCCGCCCCACCCCTGCAAGCGGCTCCTCCAGGCCGCGATCATGGTGGGAGCGCCGTTGATACCGGGGCTGCTGGAGCGCTGCCGCGCCGCCAAATCGTCCCGCGATGACGGGGCGGCGGGGTTGCTGGCCGTCCTGTCGTCCGATTGCCTGTTGCCGATCCTTCCTGACCTGATCGACTTGCTTCCGGGCCGTGGCGAGGCACTTGCCCCTGTACTGGCGAAGCTGGGCGCGGAGGCCGTCGCGGCCGTGCCCGCTCTGTTAGAAGCCGAGCGCACCCAGGCGCTCCATCGGCTGACTTTCGCCCGGACGATCGCCGGGATCGGATCGTCAGCGGGCAGCCCGGCGGTCGTCGCCCGGCTCGTGGACCTCTTTTGCGAGGAGGAGCAAGGCGACCCGCGTGCCGTCATCGCAGAGGCGCTGGCCATCGTCGCGCTGCCTCGGCTGGAGGCCGTCTTGGGAACCGTCCTGGAACGGGTTCCCATGCACTTCAGCACCCTGGCATGGAAATTGGCCCCCGAGAAGGAACCGGTGCCGGCCCTCCGGGAGGCACTCCGCTCGTCCAACGAATGCGTGCGCTGGGGGGCGGCGTGCGCCCTGGCCCGAGGGGCGGCGGAGGAGGCCCTTCCCCAATTGCTGGACGCCTTGAGGCGTGCTCCCACGCCCTTGCTCCAACCGGTCGCCCGCGCGATGGGGTGGCTGGGCCGGGAGGTGGCCGAAGCCCTGCCGCTGTTACGCGAAATGCTCGCCCGGCCCGACCTGCCGTTCGCCGAGACCGTCGCACGGGCGCTACTGGCACACAGCGGCGACAAGGCCGGGGAGGTCGTCCAGCGCTTGCGCGACCCCGACCCGCTGGTCCGGCAGCGCATCATCCTCGGGGTGGCGCACAACGTCACCAAGGACGAACGCGGTCGGCACGCCCTCGTTCGCGCCCTGCTCGATCCAGACTGCGACGTTCGCCGGGCGGCCGGGGCATACTGTTCCCGAGTCATTTTCCTGTCCTGGCAGGACGAGGCCGTCCTGGCCCCGCTCCGTCAGGCGCTGGGCGACTCCGACCCTGGAGTGCGGGCGGGGGCGGCCAATGCCCTTCGCCATCTGAAACGGACGGCCTCCCCGGCCGAGCCTGACCTGCTCACCATGCTGCGTCAGGATCCAGACCCCGAGGTCCGACGCAGCGCCGGCCGCAGCCTGGCGATGCTGGAATACGAAACGCAGGCCATCTTCGCGGGCCTGGAGGCGGGGCTGGACGACCCCGACGAGGAAGTCCGGCGGATTTGCGCCTGGGGGCTGGGTCAGTGGGATTCCATGACGGCGGATCGTGTCCGCGTCGTGATGAGACGGCTGGGCCAGGTAGACGACGGACTTGCCGAGTTCCTCGCCTACGCCGTCTGCCGGTCGGAAGCAGCCCTCCCCGAAGTGGTGGCCTTCCTGCATGACAAGTTGCGGAAGAAGGGTCGCCAGTTGCGCTCGGCGGCGGCCGTGCGCCTGGGACGCTTGAAGGTGGACACTCCCGCCGTCCTGGCCGACCTGTTCGCCTTCCTCGACTCCGGTGAGGGAGAAGGGGCCGAGGCCCTCTGCTGGGTGGGGCCAGCCGCACTGCCTGGGCTGATCGAACGGCTACAGCAGGGGTCAGCCGAGACGTGCGAGCAACTGCTGAACAAGGCGGCGGACCTCCAGGATAGGAACCCTCACCTGGGAGACCTGTTGCCCGGCGTCCTGAGTTGCCTAAAGCATGAGTACGGCGAGGTACGGCAAGCGGCGCTGAGCGTGCTGCGGGGTTGCAAACGGCGCTCGGCCGACGCTGCCCGCCTGGTGGAGGCCATGATCTGGCAGGCGCGAGACCGCAAAACCCGCTGCAACGCAATCGCCGTCCTGGCCCACATCAGCCCCCACCCCCAGGCCGTGGCGGCGACCTTTGCCGAAGTGCAAAAGGACCGCGACGCGGAAGTTCGGGCGGCCGTGCCCGATGCCCTGCGCCACCTGGGGCTGTCCCCGAAGGTCGAACTGGAGTTGCTGCGCACGGCTCTGGAAGACGGGGCCGATCGCGTCCGCAACGCGGCGGCGTGGCGGGCCGGATCGCTGGGGCCGACCGCGATTCCGCTGCTGCCCGATCTCCTGCGCATCCTGGACGGACGAGGCCCTGGGGATTGGGGCCGGAGGTGTGTGATCCGAGCCTTGGAAGAGATGGGTTCAGCCGCAGCGCCAACTCTGGAGGCATTGCGGGCGAAGGATCTCGCCGGGGAGTAGGGGCGTGAGACAGCACAATGCCGCAGGCGCAAGGGAGTCGTCTCACCAACCTCTTGCTCGCTCAGGTTGCCGTAGGGCACACTAGCGGAGTCCGACGGACGATGGCTGGAAGCCCGTGCCACGGCAGGCCGTCGTCACGGTCCAGCGCGTGCGCTTCCACTATGCCTGCGCGGATCGGTGGGATCGACCGACGCATCGAACCACCTGTGGAACGTGGGAGTCGCGCCGCAATGTAAAGACGCGCGAAATCGCCTACAGGCACTGTCATCGTCTACTTCATGCGAAAGTGATGACGTTCACGCGCGACCTCCGCGATTCACTTCCCCGCAATCTTCTTCGCCGGCACGACCCGGCCGATGGCCTCGAGGATGGCCTTGGTCTCCTTGGCGTCCAATCGGCCCTTTTCGAGGGCGACATTGGCCGTCACCCGCCGCTGGATGTTGTAGACGGCCATCGTCAGGTCGGCTCCCTTGGTCACACGATACCGGGGCGGGCCGGTGGGCGTCGTCGTGCAGAGGACGACGTTCTTCAGCTTTTCCTTGGCGAGGAGGTCTTGGAGCTGCTGCCCGAGTTTGGGGTCGTCGCTACAGAAGATGACGAAGACGCCCAGTTTTCTTTCGCCGTTGCGGTGGGACGGCCGGCCTTCGAGTTGCTCGTCGATTTGCTTGACCAGACTGGTCAAGGGGTCGCTGACTTCGCGCACGAAGATCAACGCGACCAGGTCGTATCCCTGGACTCAGACGGGGCATCGTTTCTTGTC
>JANXSH010000219.1 GCA_025356615.1 Planctomycetia bacterium
CCTCGCTCCGCTCGACCCACCCTACGACATTGCCGCGAGGGCAAGCCGGGCGAGGTGCGCTCGTGCCGTCCGATCACCCCTTTTTCGGAGACGATCATGAACGCGAGCGAACTGTACAAGGCGGGCAAGTTGCAGGCGGCCATCGACGCCCAGATCCAGGAGGTGAAGGCGAAACCGGCCGACCCCTCGCTCCGGCTGTTCCTCTTCGAGTTGTCAGCGTTCGGCGGCGACCTCGACCGCGCCAGGCGGCAGATCGAGGCGGTGAAATACGACGACGCGGAGCGAGACACGGCGGTCCTCCAGTACCGGGTGCTGCTGGAGTGCGAGGAGAAGCGGCGGCGGCTCTTCCGCGACGGCCTCGCCCCGCGATTTCTGGACAACCCGCCCGCGCACCTGAGCATCCGGCTCGAGGCGCTGGTCGCCCTGCGTGCGGGCAAGCCAGCCGAGGCTTTGGCGCTGCTCGCCAAGGCGAACGAGCAGCCCGCGCTCGTCGGGACGCTCAACAACAAGCCTTTCAAGGAGTTGCGCGACGCGGACGACCTGTTCGGCACCGTGATCGAGGTCATGGCGCGGGGCGACTATTTCTGGGTCGCGCTGGAGCAACTCGATAGCCTGACCTCCAACGCGCCGCGCTTCCCGCGCGACCTGCTCTTCATGCCGGCCCGGCTGACGACCCGCGAGGGGGAGGACGCCGAGGTCTTCCTGCCCACGCTCTACCCCAACAGCCACCTGCACCCCGATGACAAGGTCAAGCTCGGCACCGCGACCGACTGGAAAGACGCCGAGGGCGGTCCCGTGTCGGGGATCGGGGCCAAGACGTTCCTCGTCGGCGAGGACGGCATCGGGCTGATCGAGTGGCGCGAACTAAAGCTCATGTACCCGGAGTGAGGCCGGGAGTTGCCGGGACGCGGAAAAGATTTCTGAGAATTCCCTGTCCGGTTCCAGGCCGATCCATCGGGATATCCTTTGTCGAGAGAATCAGATCAACGATAGCTGTCCCCCAGGCGAGTGTCGCCGGGGGGAATGAAACAGAAGGCTCACAGACGCGGAGATTTGCAAATGGCGATGGACATGTTCATCAAGATCGGGGACGTAGGCGGCGAGTCGCGGGACAAGACGCACGCGGGGGAGATCGACGTGCTGTCCTGGTCGTGGGGCGTGTCGAACTCCGGCAGCGCCCAGTCGGGCAGCGGGGCCGGGGCGGGCAAGGCCAACGTGCAGGACCTGAGCTTCACCAAGTACATCGACAAGTGCAGCTGCACTCTCCTACTCGGCGCCTGCAACGGCAAGCACTTCCCCACGGCGGTCCTCGTGGTCCGCAAGGCGGGCACGACGCCGCTGGAGTACGTCACGATCACCATGACCGAGGTGATCGTCACGTCGGTCAGCACGGGCGGCTCGGGCGGCGAGGACCGGCTGACCGAGAACGTCACGCTGAACTTCGCCAAGGTGAAGGTGGACTACAAGGAGCAGGCCGCGACGGGCGTCGTCGGGGCCACGCCCACCATGACCTGGGACATCGCCGCCAACGTCACCGAGTGATGTTTGTGAGGTAGCAGCGGGCAGGCGGGAGCGAATCCCGGCTGCCCGCATCGGTATGCGCGATGCAGGGAACCTGGCAAGCAAACCCCGTCCCCGCCCCCGCAGGAGCCTTCATGTCCTCCCCCGGTTTGACCAGCTACGACGAAGTCGTCTACGACACGCGCCCCCGGCCGGGAACTCACCCCGACGCGCTGGCGACGCTCGCCCGATTGCTCGGCCTCCGGCCCGCCCCGATCGAACGCTGTCGCGTCCTCGAACTGGGCTGCGGCACGGGCGGGAATCTCCTGTCCCTCGCCGAGGCGATGCCCGAGACGGAGTGGGTCGGCATCGACCTGTCGCCGCGCCAGATCGACACGGGCCGGCGAGTCGTCGCCGCGCTCGGCCTGAAGAACCTCCACCTCGAGGCCCGCTCGATCCTCGATGTCGATGAGTCGATGGGGACCTTCGACTATATCGTGTGCCACGGCGTCTACTCATGGGTGCCGGAAAACGTCCGCGACAAGATCCTGGCGATCGCGCGGGACCGGCTGGCCCCGCACGGGGTCGCCTACGTCAGCTACAACACCTACCCCGGCTGGCACATGCGCGCCCCGCTGCGCGAAATGCTCCGCTTCCACGTCGGCGGGACCGAAGACGCCAGCCAGCAAATCGAACAGGCGAAACTGTTCACGCGATTCCTGGCGGACAACGTCCTGCACCCGGAGGGGGTCTGGGGCCAGATCGTCAAGAGCGAGGCCGACCTGGTCCTGGACGAGGCGGACTACTACCTGTTCCACGAACACCTCGAG
>JANXSH010000959.1 GCA_025356615.1 Planctomycetia bacterium
CGAGTCTGCGGGTGGAGCGCCTGGCGTGGGGCTTCACCCGCAGACTCGCGTCGGCGGCTCTCTGTGTCAATCCGGTGGGTGTCACGAATTAGGAACTGGACTGCGCGGTCATCAGCCGATCCACGGTCGGGATGTGCCCCTCGGCCTCCGGAAGGAGCTTCGTGCGGATCAGCGTCTTGCAGTCAGCGGGCAAGTCTTTGTCGTCGAGGGCGCTCCGGTACTGCTTGATGCCGTGTTCCTCGCCCTCTTTGAGAGCCTTCAGTGCGGCCGTCTTGCCGAACAGCTTGGCCGTGCCCTCGACGCACTTGGCCCAGGATCCCCACAGGCCCGACGAGGTGGAGGGCTGATCCCCGTGCGTGTGTACGTGCTTGCGTAGGGTGTTCGCGGTTTCCCGGTGGGCGTCGCGGAGGCGACGCAACTCGCCCTCTTCGCTCTGGCCGGCGAACTTCTCCATCGCCTGGTCATAGGTCTCCGTCGCCGAAATCTCCCCACGGAGCAGCGAATTCACGGTGTCGGTAGCGGTGGCAGCCATCGATGGACTCCTTCGGTTGAATAGCGTTTTCCTGCGGACTCGTAGCGACGCACCCATGTGGGATCGCGAAGAGTATAGAGGCAAATGATGTGCCGGGGATCGGCTCACCGTCCGACCCAGGGTGTGGCAAATCTTGCGAGATCCCGACCCGAGTCAATGGTGCCCCCGCGTTGCTCGACCCACATGAGCGGGACACATGGTGGACGATGAGCGTCTGCGGAGGTAAGTTTCTCCTGGCTAGATCGACTAGGAAGGGTGAGGAGGCTTTACCTGGCGACGATCAGGAGGTCCGGGAAGTGACCGACTGGGATCGGATCGTCCGCGAACATGGGCCGGTCGTGTTCGCGACAGCCTGGCGCATCCTGGGCCACGCCGCAGACACGGAAGACGTGGTGCAGGAGGTATTCTTGCAGGCCCACCAGATGCAACAGAACGAGGTTGTCCGATGTTGGGAGGCGCTCCTACGCCGACTCGCTTCGTGCCGCGCCCTCGACCGTCTGCGTCAGCGCCGGGTCGTCGTTCCGCTCGACGGCCTGTCCCTCACGGCAGGCGACGACCCTGAAGCTCTCGCGATCGAGCGGGAGTTGTCCGACCGCCTGCGTCTCGCCATCGCGCGGCTCCCCCCGCGCGAAGCCGCCGTGTTCTGCCTCCGCTACTTCGATGACCTCTCCTACGAACGAATCGCCGAAACCCTCCAGATCACTGCGGGTGCGGTCGCCACGGCGCTGCACAAGGCACGCGGTCGATTGGAATCCTACTTGCTCGAAGAAGTGAAGGAATCGTGACGATGCCTTTGCCATCGCACAACCCAGACGACCCCCTCAACCTCGGCGAGGTGCTGCGCCCCGCCGTAGAGCAAATCCGGCGGTCCCCCCTCCCTCACGAGGCCGTCGATCGGTCCGTCCGGCGCGCGGTTCGGATCCACATACCCTCGACTCCCGTCCGGTGGACCGGGCGACGGAAGTTCGTCTTGCTGGCCAGCGCCGTCGCCGCGTCGGTCCTGTTCGCGGTGTTGTCTCACGTCGGCTCGTTCCCGTCGGTCCGGTTCTTTGCGCGCACGAACAACGATATCCCTCCGAACGACCGCGACGCACTCCTCGTCCGGCTCACGCCCCCGCCGACGTGGTCGCCCGGTTCGACCCCGTCCCCATTCAACGGGGGGCGCGTCGCCGTCCAGGGCGAACAGAGCGAACGCTACCTGACGATCGGGATGAACGAACTGGGCAGCAACTGGGGCGACTGGGAACGTGTCCAAAGTCCCGCGCCGTGGCGAGGGCCGAGGCCCGACGATTTCCGTGTCCAGGCGAGCTGGTCCCCCCTCGACGCCGACGTTCGCCTCCACCTGACGGACCCCGAGGGGAAGCGTCTGCCCGTAGCGGAAATCGAGTCCGACACCCCCGGCCAGCCGCGCCGCAGCCAGTGTTGCGTGATAGGCCAGGCGAGTCAGGGGATCTACGTCGTCGAGGTTTCCCTCGGAGGCAGCGAGCTGCCCTTCCTTTCTGTGACCACGATCAAGGTCCGGATCACCCTCCAGGGCAGCACCGCTCCCTCCCACACGCATGAGCGCATCATCGAACTGAGGCACAGTGGGTCGCGCGTCCAGGTAGCGCGGGTCGGTTTTTGAGCGTTCCGCGCTTCCGATCAAGTTCGCACGCCCCGCCGGTCGATTCTCCCTTGTGAATGGGTGCCTCGAACCTGCCTTCCGTTCCGCGCAGTGTCACTCGCGCGGGCCCCGCCTGGGAGATGTCTGGCGATGCTCGAAACGCACTTCGGCTTGCGCCGACGGCCCTTTCCGTCGTCGCCGGACCACGCCTGCTATTATCCTTCGACGAGCCATGAGCAAGCCCTCCAGGCCTTGCTCGACGGCCTCGCCGATGGCGAAGGCGTCGTGGCGCTGACGGGGCTGCCTGGCACCGGCAAGACGCTTCTCTGCCAGTGCCTGCTCGAGCGCGTCGGCGAGGAGGTGACGTTCGCGTTCTTGACGCACACGCACATGCCCGATCGTGCCGGGCTGCTCCAGGCGATCCTGTACGACCTGTCCTTGCCTCACGAAGGACAGTCCGAACAGGAGTTGAGGCTGACGCTCATCGAACACCTGGTGGGGCGATTCGCCGACGGCAAGAGGACGTTGCTCGTCATCGACGAGGCGCACCATCTCGGAGTCGATCTCCTCGAGGAGTTGCGTCTCCTGGGTAATCTGGAAGGGAACGCGGGCAAGGCGATGCAGATCGTCCTCGTCGGCCATTCGGACTTGCTCCTCACGCTGGCCTCGCCCCGGCTCGAGAGCCTGCGCCAGAGACTCGTCGTCCGGCCCAAGGTCGAGCCGCTCGGCGTCGAGGAGGCGGCGGACTACGTCCTGCACCACCTCCGTGCGGCTGGGGGGTCGCCCGAGGACATCATCGACGCCGAGACGCTCGAGCTGATCGCTCGTCGGACGGCCGGCGTGCCTCGCCTGCTCAACCAGGTGATGCACCACGCCCTGCGCCTGGCCGTCACGATGGAATGCCCCAGCGTGGAACTCGAGTGTGCCCTCGAATCGCTCGCCACGTTCGGCCTCGTCGAGGAGTCCGAAGCCGTAGAGGCTTCGACCCCGGCCCCGCCCGTCATCGAGAGTCCCAGGCCCGCCCCCGCGTCCATCGCCTGCCGGCTCTTCGTCGCGCCGGCTCGTTCCGCCTGAGGAGCCCAAGCACATGGCACGGATTCGCGAGAAACTCCGTCACGCCGGATCGGTCGTCGCCTCGGCCCCGACGCCGGTCGTGGTCGAGGAGTCCTGGGAGCCCGAAATCGAGGCGGAAGCCTGCGATTCGATGTCCTACATCGAGGTCGGCCCCCAGCGATTCTTCGAGGCGTCGGCGGATGTCCTCGCGACGGCCCCGGCACCTTCGGCGCTGTCCAAGCCGCACAACACCCTTCTCCGGTCGCTAGTGCCCCCGTCGCCGAAACGGGGCCTGGCCCCCGAACTGGTCGCGTACCACGCCCCCGAACAGCCTTCGAGCGCTCGCTACGGCGATTTGCTCGCGTCCCTCCTCGAGGCGGGTCGCATCCGGGCGGGCGTCACCTGCCGGACGCTCCTCCTATCGGCCGCACGTTCGGGCATCGGCACGACGACGGTCCTACTGAACCTCGCGATCTCTGCGGCCCGGCAATATCTCCGCGTCGTCGTCGTCGATGCGAACCTTCGGCGGCCCGCAATCGCCGATCGCCTCGCGCTCCCACCCGCACCGGGTCTGACCGATGTCCTCGCCGGCGAAGTGGGCCTCGGGGACGCCTTGCAGGCGACGGCCCAGAAGAACCTCTTCGCCCTCACCGCCGGCTCGCCGACCGCACTACTCGCTGACGAGACGAGCATCCGCGACGTGATCCGAAGGCTCGCGACCGACCACGACCTCGTGCTGATCGACGGCCCCCGGATCGAACAGCCGCTCTCGGCTGCGGGCCGAGCCTGGGACAGCCGGGCGGTATCGCTGTTGGCGGCTGTCAGCCAGGCGATGTACCTCGTCGTGCCGACCGCCGAGTCGGAGAGCGACGCCACGAAGGAGTTGACCGCCGGCCTCGCAGCGCGGGCACTACCCTTGGCAGGGTGCATCGTGACGAACTGACAGGGGTAACGGCAGTAGGTCCGGCGAGCCGAGCCGGACCCAGCCCCGCTCGGCTCGCGGGGCCTACTCCTGTTACACCCTCTTGATCCATCCCCTCATTCCTGCCCTTCTACCGACCCCTCACATCGACGTGACGAAGGCGAAGAGGACCGTGACGGCGGCCAGGGTGAAGGCGATGAACAGCGGGATGCGAAGCGCCACCTGAATCGTGCGGGCGCTCGCGCTGAGGTTGACGAGCGGAGAGAGCAGCAGGCTGCCGACGGACCCGGCCGCGTGGAGCAGCGCGAACGTGGTGCCGAGCGCCTTCTCGACGTGGGCGTTCTGGAAGAGCAGGCCGACGAGGATCGGGAACACCGGCCCCAGCGCGAAGCCGAGCATCACCAGGCCCCAGAACGCTTTTTCGGGTCGTACCGTGCCGGCCATGTTGCCGAGGACGACCGCGGCGAGGATCGCGGACAGCACGAGGAACCAGCTCTCGTAGGGGTTGCCCAGTGGGGCGACCTGCTGGATGACGTGCTGAACGTAGCCGAAGAGGATGCGCGACAGCAGGAGCGACATCCAGAACCCCGCCAGCCACCAGGACTGACGGTCCTGCTTGCCGAGGGCGGTGAGGTAGGTCGTCGTCCAAACGCTGACGAAAGCCTCGAGCGGGGCGTAGACGAAGAAAACGACAGCCGCCATCCACACGGCGGGGTCGCCGAGAGGCTCGGTCAGGAAACTCTTCGACGAGTCGAGAGGGAATTCTTCGGGACGGGGCACGAACGCCAGGAACGCGGGCATCAAGAGCATCAGCGCCAGCAAGGCCATCGTCCGACGGAGGCCGATCCCATGCTGGAGAAGGTCGAACAGGGGCGGAGTCAGCAAGGCACCCATCGCCATCAGCACCAGCCCGAACTGGCCGGAGGCCGCCAACTCCTGCGGGCCGAAGAGGCCGGACGGCATCAGGACGATGGTAGCGACCCAGAGGATCGAGGCTCCCAGAGCCGCGACGCCGGTCGCGAACAGGGTTCGGCCGAAAGTCGAAGGGGCGCTGAGGGAAATGAAGGCCAGGGCGAGTAACACGGAGCTGGTGACGAGCATGGCGCGGACGCCGACCAGATCGACGAGGACGCCGGCCAGGAGGATCAGCGGGACGAGCAGGAGGTTGAGCAAGGTCAGGTATCGCCCGATGGACCTCCGGGTCTGCTCCGGGCGGCGGGCGAGGGCGAGTTTCAGGTTGCCCAGCAAGGCCAAGACCAGGCCGACGAGCAAGGCGGAGGTGACGGTCAAGACGGTGAGCGCTGGTATGTGCGGCATGGAGGAGGCCCATCGAGGAGGCGAGGCATGACCCATCATCAGCCTAGCGGAAGCGCCGGTCGATGGCCCGCCACCGAGTAATTCGCTCGCGGGGCCGAGTTCTCGACGCGATTCGCGAACACGGAGGACGGGGAGAGTGTCTCCCTTTCAGTGTTTTCAGTTTTCAGTTTTCCGTTTTCAGTGAATGAGGTGTGAGACGGCCCGGTCGGGTACATCGACGAAAGCGAGAATTTCGCCTTGCGTGAGGAAATGGGCACTTCTATGATAACTCCTTCCACGCGGGGGACTCAGGCTAGCGTAGCTCAACGGTAGAGTCCCGGTTTTGTAAACCGGTGGTTGTGGGTTCAAGTCCCACCGCTAGCTCCTGTCAGGGAGTGGCGTTTTGGTGATGTGAGGGTAGGTGGCCGAGCGGCCAATGGCATCAGACTGTAAATCTGACGGAGTAATCCTACGGGGGTTCAAATCCCTCCCTACCCACTCGACGAGGTACGAAGGAGAAGTGACGACCAAGGAGGGAGAGACGAGTAGGATCAGAAGAGTGGACGGCCAGGCTTGCCTTGCCGTCCGTATTTTCTATCCTGAACCAAGTACGCGGGTGTAGCTCAACGGTAGAGCACCTGCCTTCCAAGCAGGACGTTGGGAGTTCAAATCTCCTCGCCCGCTCTCCGGTATCGACCGGAATTGGATCCGGCCCATGAAATCCCGACGGGGGCCGGAATGGATTCGATGCCTAGGATGGTACGACGATGGATTGTTGCTGCTGTAGCTCAGCGGTAGAGCGCTTCCTTGGTAAGGACGAGGTCCTGGGTTCAAATCCCAGCAGCAGCTCTCGGGAAATGCAACCTGTTTTATTCAACCGGATCCCGGCGCGTTCCAGGCGCGATGTCCGGGTCTCGCTGTGAACCTTGCGGAGGAGAGATGGCTAAGGAGATTTTCCAGCGGACCAAGCCGCACGTCAACGTCGGCACCATCGGTCATATCGACCACGGCAAGACGACGACGACGGCGGCGATCGTCGCGCGACAGGCGTTCAAGAACAAGATCACCAAGTTCAAGTCGTACAAGGACATCGCCAAGGGCGGGACCGAGCGCGACGACTTGAAGACGGTCACGATCGCGGTCGCGCACGTCGAGTACGAGACGCCGAATCGGCACTATGCCCACATCGATTGCCCCGGTCACGCCGACTATATCAAGAACATGATTACCGGCGCGGCCCAGATGGACGGCGCGATCCTGGTCGTGGCGGCCAACGACGGCCCCATGCCCCAGACCCGCGAGCACCTCTTGCTCGCCCGCCAGGTCGGTGTGCCGTACATCGTCGTCTACCTGAACAAGGTCGATACGGTCGATGACCCCGAGCTGATCGAACTCGTCGAGATGGAGATCCGCGACCTCCTCACGAAGTACGAGTACCCCGGCGACGTGATCCCCATCATCCGGGGCAACTCGCTCGCCGTCATGCAGTCGATGGGCAAGGACGACGCGGCGGGCAAGTGCATCGACGACCTCATGGAGGCGCTCGATAACTACATCCCGCCGCCCATCCGCCTCGAGGACAAGCCGTTCTTGATGTCCATCGAGGATGTCTTCTCGATCAAGGGGCGCGGCACCGTGGGCACCGGCCGCATCGAACGCGGCAAGTGCAAAGTCGGTGACGAAGTCGAGATCGTCGGCCTCATGAAGGCCGCCAAGAAGACGACCATCACCGGCGTCGAGGCGTTCCAGAGGACGCTCGAATTCGGCATCGCGGGCGACAACGTCGGCGTCCTCCTCCGAGGCATCGAGCGCACGGACCTCGAGCGCGGGCAGGTTCTTGCCAAGCCCGGCTCGATCACGCCGCACACGAAGTTCACGGCCAGCATCTACGTCCTGTCGAAGGAAGAAGGCGGTCGCCACACGCCGTTCTTCACGGGCTACCGCCCGCAGTTCTACTTCCGAACGACGGACGTGACCGGGAACATCGCCTTGCCCGAAGGCATCGAGATGTGTATGCCCGGCGACAACGTGCCGATCATCACGGTCGAGCTGCTCGCCGAGTCGCCCATCGCCATGGACGAAGGTCTCCGTTTCGCCATCCGGGAAGGTGGCCGAACCGTCGGCTCCGGCGTCGTGACGAAGATTATTGCGTGATCCAGGTGGTGTCAAGGGGCGGACCCAAGCCCACCGGTTGCAACCGGTGGGCTTCGACCTCCCTTCGCAGAATCCACCAGAAGGCGTTCCCAGATGAACGCCATTTCGCTACAATGTCGAAATCGAGATCGTCCAGGCTTGGCGTCCTGTTACAGACAGGCCGTTTCCTGATGTTCCCGACGAGACCGATAGGGGTGTAGCTCAATTGGTAGAGCACTGGTCTCCAAAACCAGCGGTTGAGCGTTCGAGTCGCTCCGCCCCTGCTCTGCGTGGAGAAGATTGGCACCCCCGGGACAAGATGTTCGGGGCCGAACCCGGAGAAGGGATGCCAACAGGAGCCGCCTGGTCCAGAATCGACCCGACGACTCGTGTGGAAGGATGAACGACCGGGATTCAGGGCGTCCTGATCCGGAATATCATCGCCGGGATGGGTTAGAGCAACGTGCATTCGGGAATGGTCTGGGGTCCGCTTCCAAACCTGGGGCTCTAACCAGGAGGTTCCATTCCCATTGACGAGAGGACAGGATTTGTCATGTCTGTGGCCGTCAAGACATCTACCGGAACTCCTTCCACCAGCGCGCAGGTCAAGCCTGCGCTCGTCAGCCTGGTCGGCGTGTTGTTTTTGCTGGCCTGCCTGGCAATCGTCTTCAAGCTGATCCCTGACCTATGGTGGGGTTTCTGGGAGTCCACCGCCGGGACCGAGTCGAAGTTCGTCGGCGGCACGCTCCTGCTCATGATCGGCATTGCCGCCACTGTTGCCCTCTTCGTACTGGGCGGACGACTCCTCGGACCCAGTTCCGCGCCGGGCGTCCGGGCCGGGATCGTGTTCGGTGTCCTCGGGCTGATCCTGGTCGTCTTACTGGCCCGTTGGGCCTCGCTATGGTTCGAGCATTGGGCCTACGATTCCTTGGGCGATGTCAAGACGACGTACCTCGTCACGACCGGCGTCGTCGCCGGCGCACTGGTCGTCGGCTGGTTCTGGCTCTTCACCCGGCCCGCGACCCAGGAACGCCTCGTCCAGGTCGAGGCCGGTGGCTGGTTCAGCATGAAGCCGTACAAGAGTAATCAAGGTCAGCGCGTTAGGCGTGCCACGATCCTCGGGATCCTGGTCCTCATCGGGGCCGGCATCTACACGATGCTCTCTCACCAGGTGTTGTCCCGTGCCGGTTCCGACTGGGCGATCAACCTGCCCTTCACGGGCAAGGTCGCAGTCGATTACTACGGCGACGGCCAGACGTTCCTGGCGGCACTCCCCGCCGACAAGAAACGCGAAGTCCAGATCGTCTCCGCAGGCAAAGGCACCCGATTTTACGACGGCCAGGTCGTGAGCTTCGACGCCTACAAAGAGGCCGTCGAAGGGGCGATCAAGGATCAGAACGCCTCCTCCTTCGAGGCGGCCCCGAAAGACGAGCCGACGGCTTACCTCATGGCGGTCTCGAAGACCATCTTCGACCCGAAGATGAAAGAAATCCTCGCGAACAAGACCTTGCCCGAGAGCGTGGTCCGCCGCCTGGAATCGCAGTATACGCAAACGGCTTACGAAGGTCTGGGCGAGTTGGTCCCGGTCTTCGAGAAAGAACTGAAGCCGAACGCCAAGAGTGAAATCGTCGAGGCGTGGCAGTGGAAGGTTCCTGCTGCCGTGCTGGTCGTCGATCGCTATGCCTTGCGCGACCAGAATCGTAGCACCGACTCCTCCAAGTACGTCAAGGTGATCCTGCCCTTCGACTCGAAGTTCAAATCCGAGGAGATCGTCAAGAAGGCCGACTTCGAAGCCGAAGTCGAGAGGATCGAAAAGGAAATAAAGGACGGCCGCGACCGGGTGATTCCGACGAGCGGGTCGCTCGTATCGGCGAGCGGGACGACGACCTATTCGAGCGTCACCCTGATGCCGAGCATCCAGTTCACGGTGCCGCTGTTTCTGCTGGCCGCGTCGATCTGGTTCGCCTGGCGCGTGGTCAACATGCCCATGTTCGCCGACTTCCTGATAGCAACCGAGGCGGAACTCAACAAGGTCTCGTGGACGAGTCAGAGGCGTCTGGTCCAGGACACGATCGTCGTCCTCGTCACCGTGGTGATGATGGCCGTCTTCCTGTTCGGGATGGATTACACCTGGAAGATCCTGCTGAGTTGGAAGCCGATCGGCGTGCTGCACATCCCGAAGGATACGAACCAGCAGAACAAGACCATCGAGCAGCAGCGTTGGTGAGACCGCCCCCCGCCGGCACCGAGTCCGTGAGATCCCTCCCATGTTCGAGCCAGATGTCGTGACAAAACCCGTGGAGACGCTGCCGCATCCGGCCACCGAGCCGGAGGCCGGTGTCGTCATGCACGTCGCGCAGGATTCGATGCCCGAACCCGTTGCGGTCGTCCAGGCCGGGGCAGACCACATCGAATCAGGCCATGACGAAGGGACCGATGCCGAAGCGAGTGAGCATGCGGTAGCTACACCCCACGCCGAGCATGAAGTGCCGTCAACCCCCGAGCCGGTGGCCGAGGAGGCTCCGCCCGAGAACCCCAAGCACTGGTACGTCGTCAAGGTTCAGAGTGGGCGAGAAGACACGATCAAGGAAGCCATCGAACGCCGCGTTCGTAAGGAGAATCTGGAAGATTCCTTCGGCCAGATCGTGATCCCGGTCGAGAAGGTGACGGAGGTCAAAGTAGACAAGAACGGGAAGCGGGTGCCCAAGACGAAGGAGCGAAAGCTTTATCCGGGGTATCTGATGGTCGAAGTCGAGTACAACGATCGCATCGTCTACCTGTTCCGCGAGACCTCCGGCGTGGGCGACTTCGTCGGGTCGCATCCGGGCAACCTCATGAAGCCGCCGACGCCCATGTCGTCCGTGGAAATCTTGCGGATGCTCGGGCCGACCAAGAAGCTAGGCGACAGCGATGCCGCCCCCACCATCGCCCCCCCGCCGAAGGGATTGGTGGCCGGCGAGCGCGTCCGGGTCGTGGACGGCACCTTCAACGGCATGGACGGCACAGTCAAGCAGATCCTCGAGGCGGTCAGCAAGGTCCAGGTCGAGCTGGCGATCTTCGGCCGCCCCGTGAACGTCGATTTCGAATACTACCAGGTCGAGCAGATTTAATAAGGACTGAGCAATGGCACGTGAGGTGAAAGCGCTAATCAAGTTGCAGTGTCCGGGCGGCATGGCCACGCCGGCCCCGCCCGTCGGCCCCGCGCTGGGTCAGCACGGCGTGAACATCGCGCAGTTCGTCACGAAGTTCAACGACCAGACCAAGGAGACGCGCGGGCTGATGCTGCCCGTCGTCATCACGGTCTACACGGACCGGACCTTCGAGTTCATCATCAAGAGTCCGCCGGCAGCCATCCTCATCAAGGCGGCGGCCAAGATCCCCGTCGAGAAGAAGAAGGGTGGCGAGGTCATCCCCGGCGAGGAGAAGACCAAGAAGAGCGGCAAGTACAAGGGGTTCAAGGTCACGGCCGCCCAGATCAAGGACATCGCCGAGCGGAAGGTGAACGACCTGAACGCCCGCGACCTCGATCACGCCATGCGGATCATCGAGGGGACGGCCCGGAGCATGGGAATCATCGTCGAGAAGTAAGCCTCCCGGCTCCCTGTCGAGAGACGCGGAATCAACCAAATAGGATCTCGATCGATGCGCGTGAGTCACGCGCATCGGTCCGTTTTGACAGAACGAGACGCACACCATGCCAAAGAAGCAAGCGACCGATACTCCGGAGCAGGCCACTCCCGAGAAGGCTCCCGAGAAGGCCCCCGAAACCAAGAAGCCTCCGCGCGCCAAGGAACCCAAGCCGACCGAAGGCGCGCCGACTGCGATCGTCGCGGCCGACCAGGGTCAGCCGGGGCCGAAGAAGAAGGGCCGTCAGCCCGGCGTGCCGCCGCGCATCGGCAAGAAGCTCCGCAACACGCTCAAGGCGCAGAAGAACAAGATCGCCAAGGAGGGGACCGTCCCGCTGAGGAAGGGTCTCCAACTGCTCAAGACGCTCAAGAAGGCGAAGTTCGACGAGACCGTCGAGGTCCACATGTCGCTCGGCATCGACTCGGCCCAGTCCGACCAGATGATCCGCGGCGCGGTGCCCCTGCCGCACGGCCTCGGCAAGCCGAAGCGTGTCTTGGTCTTCTGTCAGGGCGACAACCAGGGCAAGGCGCGGGAAGCGGGCGCGGACTTCGTCGGGGCCGACGACTTCATCAAGAAGATCCAGACCGAGAACTGGCTCGACTTCGATGTCGCCCTCGCCACCCAGGACATGATGGGCATGGTCAGCCGACTCGGCAAGATCCTCGGCCCGCGCGGCCTCATGCCGACGCCCAAGGCCGGGACCGTGGTCCCCGCCACCGGCGACATCGGCCTCGCCGTCCGCGAGTTCAAGGCCGGCAAGGTCGAGTATCGCTCGGACAAGGGCGGGAACGTCCACGCGGGCATCGGCAAGATGAGCTTCGAGGAGGACAAACTCGTCGCGAACATCACGGCCTTCGTCGATCAGGTCCGCGCCGTCAAGCCGTCGGGCATCAAAGGCAATTACATCAAGTCCATTACCGTCGCCGGCACCATGACCGCCGGTGTGCCAGTAACCATGTAGCTGTCAGCTCTCAGCTATCAGCTATCAGCCGGAATCGGCTGGAGCGAGGTCGCTGGACAACCTGACACGATAGCCGGACGGAACGAGCCGTCCGGCTGAAAGCTGATAGCCGAAAGCTGAGAGCTAACACATATGAGCAAGATCATCAAGGCGATGGAGTTGGCCGACATCACGCGGACGTTTCAGGACGTTCGCGACCTCGTCGTGCTGACGACCGACCGGCTGGATTCGCTGGGCGAATATACGCTGCGCGCGAACCTGCGGAAGAAGAAGATCCGTCTGAAGACGGTCAAGAACACCCTGTGCCGGAAGGTCTTCCGGGAGCTGAACATCAGCATCCCAGACAACTCGCCGGTCTGGGCGAAGCAATCGGTCATCGCGTGGGGGGCCGGCAGCATCGCCGAGCTGTGCCGCGAGATCGAGGGCGAACTGAAGAACCCGAAGAACGTCGGGCTCTACAAGGACAAGGGCAAGGAAAAGGTCACGATCAAGGGCGCGGTCGCCGATGGCCAGTCCGTGACGTTCAAGCAAGCGATCACGATGCCGACCCGGCAGGAAGTCATCTCCCAGATCGTGGGAATGATCCTCAGCCCCGGCTCCCAGATCGCCGGGTGCCTCGTGGGCATCGGCTCGCAGGTGGCCAGCCAGATCGAGAAGATCAGCGAGAAGACCGAAGAGGCCGCCCCGGCGGAAACGCCTGCGGTCTGAGAACGCTCGCCGCTCGTAAACCTAGATCAGCTATTACGCAAGGTGCCGCACCGCTTCACGCGGCTCATACTTCACTCGAAAGGAACATCAACCGATGTCGGAAGCTATTATGGAGTTGGGCGACAAGATCGCGAACCTCAAGCTCATCGAGGCCGTCGCCCTCCGCGACTACCTCAAGGACAAGTACAAGATCGAGCCCGCCGCCGGCGGCGGCGTGATGGTACAGCAGGGGCCGGCCAAGCCGGAGGCTGTCGAGGCGAAGGTCCAGACCGAGTTCGCGGTCATCCTCGAAGGCCTGACCGACGCCACGAAGAAGATCGGCGTCATCAAGGTGGTCCGCGAGATCACCGCGTGCGGCCTGGCCGAAGGCAAGACGCTCGTCGAGTCGGCCCCGAAGGCGGTCAAGGAGAACTTGTCCAAGGAAGAGGCCGAGGCCGTCAAGAAGAAGCTCGAAGAGGCCGGCGCGAAGGTCTCGCTGAAGTAACGGGTAGGTTGGGTCGAGCGAAGCGAGGCTCACCAACCCTCGGCGTCATGCGTAAGGGTTGAGCAAGAGAAGTGCAGGTGGGCCTCGCTTCGCTCGACCCACCCTACGAAAGGCGGTTTATACCAGCGAAAACGCCCGATCTCCTCGATCGGGCACTTTTTGCTGGCATATTTCGTGCCTTTATGTTGAAATAGTGAATGTTGATCGCCGTATAATAGAGTTGAGGCGCGGTGGTGGTTATCGTCAGGGTCAGGGACGCCCTGAGAGTGAACCGCCAAGCAGATCCGTTGTTCGCACCTTGGAATGCAGCGTGCCACAATTCATGCTTCCTGCTTGGCTCCTGGCCGTTGGCCGAGGATCTCCACGACATGCGTGTCGTGGCCGCATTGAAGCGACTACCCACCGACGAACCCCCAACGGGAATCGGCCTGACACTCGGCTCGTGAATGCCGAGTGTCAGGATCGTTTCTGGTCGGGGGCGCGTTTGCCTATTCATCACCCTTGGGAGGAGCAACGATATGCCCGTTCCCACTAATCGAATCCTCGCCCCGAAGGCGGTTCGATTTTTTGGTCGTCACGGCGATAACGCGGAGATCCCGCCCCTGACGGACATCCAAACGGTCTCGTTCGCGCGCTTCCTCCAGTTGGATACCCCTCCACTGGAGCGAACCGCAACGGGCCTACAGGGCGTCCTCCAGGAGATCTTCCCGATCAAGAGCTATGACGGAAACATCTCCCTGGAGTTCATCAAGTATGAACTGGGCAAGCCGCGCTTCGGCCCGGACGAGTGCCGCCAGCTCCGCCTGACCTACGGTCGGCCCTTCCGCGTCTGGCTCCGGCTGAACAAGCAGCCCGAGCCGGTCGAGGAAGAAGTCTACCTGGGAGACATGCCGATCATGATCGGCGGCGGCGAGTTCATCATCAACGGTGCCGAGCGCGTCGTGGTGAGCCAGCTCCACCGCAGCCCCGGCGTCGATTTCGTCGTCGAGACGGACGGCGACCGCAAGCAGCACTCGTGCCGGGTCATCCCCGAGCGCGGCAGCTGGATCGAAGTCAACGTCACGAAGAAGGAGACGATGGGCGTCCGGATCGACCAGTCCGGCAAGTTCTCGTCGATGACGCTCCTCCGCGCGATGGACCCCTCGTTCTCGAACTCGGCCGACATCCTGAAGGCGTTCTACCCGACCGAAGTCGTCGAGATGGACAAGGACGCCCGCGCCAAGCTCGTCGGCAAGACGGCCGTCGGCGACGTGATCGACCCGGAGACCGGCGAGGTCTACCTCGAGTCGGGCCAGCAGTTCACCGAGGACCGCGTCGATGTCCTGATGACGAGCGGCATCCGCGAAATCGCCATCCTGGGCACGATCAAGGACGACATCATCCTCAAGTCGTTGGCCGAGGATCCGACCGACACGCACGAGGCCGCCCTACTGAAGATCTACGGCCGACTGCGTCCGGGCAACCCGCCGCAGTTGGAGAAGGCCAAGCAGCTCTTCGACGAGAAGTTCAAGGATCCGAACCGCTACCGTCTCGGCAAGGTGGGACGCTTCCGCATCAACCGGAAGTTCGAGCAGACCATCCCGCAGGAGGAGATGACGCTCCAGGCGCTGGACTACCTCAACGCGATCCGGTACATTTTGAAACTGCGGGCGGGCGAGGGGTACATCGACGACATCGATCACCTCGGCAACCGCCGAGTGCGGACCATCGACGAGCTCGCCGCGGACGAGCTGCGCAAAGGATTCCTGAAGCTGCGCCGCACGGTCCAGGAGCGCATGAGCATCCGCGACCAGCAGGACCAGACGCCGCGCACGCTCATCAACCCCAAGAGTATCTCGGCGGCGATCGAATACTTCTTCGGGCGGGGCGAACTCAGCCAGGTCGTGGATCAGACCAACCCGCTGTCGCAGTTGACGCACGAGCGCCGCCTGTCGGCCCTCGGGCCGGGAGGGTTGAATCGCAAGCGGGCCGGGTTCGACGTGCGCGACGTGCACATCTCGCACTACGGACGTATCTGCCCGATCGAGACGCCGGAAGGCACCAACATCGGCCTCATCTCGCACTTGTCGATCTACGCGACGGTGGACGACTACGGCTTCCTGGTGACGCCGTACCGCAAGATCGAGGACAAGAAGCTGAGCGGCAACGCCAGGCGACTGCGGGCCGACGAAGAGTCGTACCTGTATCTCGCGCCGGCGGACACCGCCCTCGAGGGCGATGTCCTCGCGTCGGATCGCGTCATCGCGCGGTTCGGCGGCGACTTCGAGTTGGTGACATCGGCCCAGGTGCAGTACGTCGATATCAGCCCGAAGCAGATGGTCGGCGTGTCGGCGGGTCTGATCCCGTTCCTCGAACACGACGACGCGAACCGCGCGCTCATGGGGTCGAACATGCAGCGGCAGGCCGTGCCGCTGCTGGTGTCCGAGGTTCCCATCGTCGCGACGGGGCTGGAGATCCCGGTGGCCTCGAACTCGGGCATGGTCGTCCGGTCGGACCGCGACGGGACCGTGACCTACCTCGACTCGATGCGTATCCGCGTCGATGAGCAAGAGCATGTGCTGCGGAAGTTCGTCGGCCTGAACGAACACACCTGCCAGAACCAGAAGCCGATCATCAAGGTCGGCGACAAGGTGAAGAAGGGGCAGGTGTTGGCCGACGGCGCGGCGACCCGCAACGGCGAGTTGGCGCTGGGCCGCAACGTGCTGGTCGCGTTCATGTCCTGGGAGGGGTACAACTTCGAGGACGCGATCATCATCTCCGAGCGCTTGGTGGAGAACGACACTTATACGTCGATCCACATCGAGAACTTCGAGATCGAGATCCGCGAGACGAAACTCGGCAAGGAAGAGTTCACGCGGGACATCCCCAACGTCTCGCCCAAGGCGCTGTCGAATCTCGACGAGTTCGGCATCGTGCGGATCGGGACGTTCGTCCAGCCGGGCGACATCCTGGTCGGCAAGGTGTCGCCAAAGTCGAAGAGTGAGCTGACGCCGGAAGAGAAGCTGCTGCACGCGATCTTCGGTCGCGCCGGCGAGGACGTGAAGAACGACAGCCTGGAAGTGCCATCCGGCGTCGAGGGCATCGTCATCGACACGCAGCGGTTCAGCCGCCGCGCCGGTATGACAGAAGACGAAAAGAAGGCCTTCGACAAGGACACGAAGGAGACCGAGGCCAAGGCGAACAAGGCGCTGGCCGACCAGTTCCGCTCGCTGATGAACGAGCTGGCGGGCGTGCTGGACGTGAAGGCAGTCAAGGACACGGTGTCGAACAAGACGCTGGGCCAGGACAAGGACGACCGCGTCGTCGTCGAGCAAGTCGAG
>JANXSH010000814.1 GCA_025356615.1 Planctomycetia bacterium
GCCGCGCTCGACGAGACGGGCAACCTGATCGGCGACGGCGTCGTCTTCCCGCACGCCCCGCAGAACAAGCGAGCCGAGGCCAAGGTCCGGCTCGAGCAGATGGTCCGCCGCCTCCAGATCCAGGTGATCGCCATCGGCAACGGCACCGCCTGCCGCGAGACGGAGGAAATCGTCTCCGAGTTGATCGCCGACCTCGAGGCGCGTCGCCTCAACCCCGACGCGGTGCCGACGGAAGCACCCGCGCCGGAGGGAACTCCTGTACCGGAGGAAGCCCCCGCGCCGGCCGAACACCCCGCACCGGAGGAAGCCGCCGCCCAGGTGGAAGCGCCTCTGGAGCAACACGCGGCCCCCGCCGTCGAAGCGCCGCCCGCCGAGGCACCCGCCCACGTCGAAGGCGAGCCGGCCCCCGAAATCGCGACGGGCGAGGCGGCCCCCGCCGAAGCGGCGCCCGTCGCCGAGGTCGTGCCGCCCGCGCCTCCCGTTCCCCAGGAGCCGCTGCCGGAGGCGGTGCCGGAACTGGCCTACGTCATCGTCAACGAGGCGGGCGCGAGCGTCTACTCCGCGAGCATCGTCGGTCGCGAGGAGTTCCCGAACTTCGACGCCACCCTGCGCGGCACCATCTCGATCGGCCGGCGGCTGCAAGACCCGCTCGCCGAGCTGGTCAAGATCGACCCGCAACACGTCGGCGTCGGCCTCTACCAGCACGACGTGAACCCCAAGCACCTCCGCGAGTCGCTCGACGCCGTCATCGAGTCGTGCGTCAACACCGTCGGCGTGGACCTCAACACCGCCAGCGTCCCGCTCCTGCGCCACGTCAGTGGCATGAACGCGCTGACGGCCCAGAACGTCGTCGAGTTCCGCAACCAGAACGGCCCGTTCCGAAGTCGTGAACAACTGCTCCAGGTGCCGGGCATCGGCGAGGGACGATATATCCAGGCGGCCGGCTTCCTCAAGATCACAGGCGGCGACGAGCCGCTCGACGGCACCTGGATCCACCCCGAGAGCTACCCGACCGCCCGCCAGTTGCTCTCCGAGATCGGCGCGGACCCCGCGACCCTGAGCCACAAGGAAGAGGCCCACGTCCTCCACGAGAAGATCAACTCGATCCACCCCGAGGAGGTCGCCTCTCGGCTCCAGATCGGCATCCCGACGCTGGCGGACATCCTCGACGCGCTCGCCCGGCCCGGACGCGACCCCCGCGAAGACCTGCCGCCGCCGCCCTTCAAGAAGGGCATCCTCAAACTCGAGGACCTCCAGCCGGGCATGGAACTCAAGGGCACGGTCCTCAACGTCGTCGATTTCGGCGCGTTCGTCGATATCGGCCTGAAGGACAGCGGTCTCGTCCACATCAGTCAGATGGCGAATCGCTACGTCAAGAGTCCCTACGATGTCGCGTCGGTGGGCGATGTGGTCGGGGTGTGGGTCATCGCCGTGGACGGCCAACGCCACCGCGTCTCGCTCACCATGATCCAGCCCGGCAGCGAGCGACGACCGCCCGAGCGCCGTAGCGCCCCGCCGCAGCGCCGCGAAGGCAATCGGCCCCCGCGCGAAGGTCAACCCCCACGCGAAGGTCAGGCTCCCCGCGAGGGCCAACAGCCCCAGGGCGATCGCGCTCCTCAAGGCGACCGTCCCCAGGGCGATCGTGCCCCGCGAGGCGACCGCCCCCCCCGCGAGGGAGGTCGGCCTCCCGCCGGTGGCGGCAATCGCCCGCGCGGCGACAATCGTGGCGGTCAAGGCGGTCAGGGCGGCGGTCCCGGCGGCAAGCGCTCGGCCCTGCCGCCGCGCGGCATGACCCGCACCGGCACCGGCGGCGGTCGGCCCCAGCAGGGCGGACGCAGGCCGGAGCAAGGCCAGGGTGGCGAGCAGGGCGCTCCCGCCGAGGGGCAGACGGCCCCGCAGAAGCAGGGCAAGCGCGATAAACCTGCGACACGCCTCTCTCAGGCGGCACTGACCGGCAAGGAGCCGCTCAACAGCTTCAGCCAGCTCGCCGCCCTCCTGGCGTCCCGTTCGACTCCGCCGGAAAAGGCCGAGGCATCCCCTCCGGTCGAACACCAGGAGTCCCCTCCGCCCGCTTGACGCGGGCCGTCGCCCGAAGGTGTCATGCTTCCGACGCCGCTGCCCGCAGCGCGCGTCGGAGCAGGACGAGGTTGACCCGCCCGCGAAACCGCACCCTCCCATCGATGCTCACCACGGGCACCTCGAGGTCGTAAAGCCGTTTCGCCTCCTCGTCCCGATCGATGTCGAGGATTGTCAGGTCGAAGTCCATGCCCGCCTTCTCCGCCTCGAGACTCGCCTGGACCTCGTGGCACAAGTGACACCCCTCGCGTGTGTACAGGATGACCGCCGGGCGACGAGTCGCCTTCCCCCAAGACCACCACGACATGGATCACCTCTCTTCGACTGCCCCCGGCCCGCGCGCCTATGATAGTAGGGTGGGTCGAGCGGAG
>JANXSH010000968.1 GCA_025356615.1 Planctomycetia bacterium
CCCCCTCCCCTAAAGGGGAGAGGGAGCAGGACCGAGGGCTTGTCTGGCTCCCCCTCCCCTTTAGGGGAGGGGGTTGGGGGGTGGGGTCCGCATTACACCGGCTTCACGTTTCATTGGTGTTGTGACCAATACCCCCGAGTAGAGGGGCGAGGGGAAATCGCCGTGACAAAAGGAGATAACCCATGTCGATCCGACCTTTCCTTCTGCCTCGCCTGGATAACGGCTACCCGACCTCGGACGGCAGACCAATGGCCGAGACGGACTACCACCGCGACTTGATGATCGACCTGATTGCCACGCTTCGCGCCTTTTATGCCGAGCAGGAGAACGTCTACGTTTCCGGCAATTTGCTCCTCTTTTACGTCGAAAACAACAGACGAAAGCACATCTCGCCGGATGTCTTCGTTGTCAAGGGCGTGGGAAAGTATCAACGAGACAACTACCTCCTCTGGGACGAACGCCCCCCGGCTTTCGTCATCGAATTGACCTCCAGCAGTACGCGCAACGAGGATCTGACGACCAAGATGGCGCTGTATCGCGATGTTCTGAAGGCGCAGGAGTATTTCCTGTTCGACCCGTGTGAAGACTACCTCGACCCCTCGATGCAGGGCTGGCGTCTGCGGAGCGGCACCTATCGCCGGATTCGCCCGGTCGCCGGCCGGCTGCCGAGCCGGACGACGGGGCTGCACCTGGAGCGCGACGGGACCGTCCTCCGCCTGTGGAACCCCGAAACCGGGGAGCGATTGCTCCTGCCGAGCGACGCCGCCGAGGAACGCGCGGAACAAGCGGAGGAACGGGCGGAGCAGGCGAAGGAAATCGCCCTATCTGCGGTTCAGGCGCGGCGGGAAGCGGAGCAACGGGCCGCCGCTTCAGCGGCGGAGGTCGCCCGCCTCCTCCGCGAACTCGCGATCCTTCGCGGCGAAGCCCCGCCTCCCGAATGACGCCGACTCTACCCCATCGAATGGTATCGAGGAGACTCCCTTGAAGACGCACATCGGCATCAACGGCGCGGCCGGACGCATGGGCCAACGGCTCGTTCATCTCGCGCGGGATGACCACGACCTGGCGGTCGTCCTGGCCCTGGAGTCGGCCAACCATCCGCGCCTGGGCCAGGACATCGGCGACATCTGCGGCATCGGGTCGCTCGGCCTGCCGGTCCGCGCCGGCATCCCCGTCGGCTCGAACGTCGAGGCGATCATCGACTTCTCGGTGCCCGAAGGCACGATGACTCTCTTGCCGATTTGCGTCGAACACAAGATCCCGCTCGTCGTGGCGACGACGGGCTTCACGCCGGAGCAGAAGGCCGAGATCGAGGGGGCGGCGCACCACATCCCCCTGCTCATGGCCCCGAACATGAGCCTATCGGTCAACGTCCTGTTCGAGTTGGTCCGCGACGCCGCAACGCTTCTTCGAGGCAAAGACTTCGACATCGAAATCGTCGAACGCCACCATCGCTTCAAGAAGGACGCGCCCTCGGGAACGGCCCTGCATTTCGCGCGCATCATCCAGGAGGCGATGGGCGGCGGCGACCTGCGGCACGGCAGGGAAGGTATGACCGACGACCGCCCGCGCCAGGAGATCGGCATGCACGCGCTGCGCGTCGGCGACAACGTGGGCGAACACACGATCATCTTCAGCGCGCTGGGCGAGACGCTGGAGCTGGTCCACAAGGGCACCTCGCGCGACAGCTACGCGCGCGGGGCGCTGGTCGCGGCCAAGTTCCTCGCCGGCAGGCCGGCGGGGCGGTATTCGATGAATGATGTTCTGGGTATCTAACACGGAGTCGATCTATGCTGATTCACACGTTCGCGCTGATCCTCACGATGACTGCCGCCGAGAAGCCTGACCCCGAGCCGAAGCCGGTCGCCCCGCCCAAGGCCGACATCCGCGGTAAGATCGAGAGCCTCGCCGGGCTGAAGGCCAAGGGACTCGTCGGCTCGATCCGCGTCGAGGGCGACAAGGAGAAGGACACCGACTACGACAAGGCGGCGGTGAGGCTCACGACCGCAACGAAGTTCTACGAGTGGAAAGACGGCAAGAAGAAGGCCGCGAAGTTCGCGGACCTGAAGGTCGGCACCCGCGTCCAGTGCGTCTTCACGGGTCCGGTGGCCGAGTCCTACCCCGTGCAGGCGACGGCGAGTGAGGTGCTGATCCTACCCGCGAAGAAGTGAGCGGTGTCGGCGATGAGAGGCCAGGGACGCGGAGGGCAGACGATGTTCGAGTGGTGGGCGGGACTCCCCTGGTGGCTACGAGCTGGGGTCGCGCTCCTCTTCTTGTTCGTGTCCACGATCGTCTGGTTCATGGGTCGATTCTGGCCCTGGGGGTGGGTGGTCGGCGTAGTCCTCCTCTTGTTCTGCTTCCCCTCTAATTCGGAGAAAAAGGGGTATCATGATTTCTGAACGAATCGGGGCGGTATTCGATGAATGACGTGTTGGGGATATGAAGGAGCGAGACATAGACCCCTCTCCCGTTGGCATTCGAGGCGCTTCGTGCCTATTCTACCATTGGGCAAGCGACGGCGCTTCCCGAAGACATCGCTTCGCAGCAGCCGAACTGTGTCGGCCTGGGCGTTCACTCGCCCCCTCGTCACGCCATCGTGAGGACATTCAAATAATGGAAAAGAATCAATCCACCGCCCTCCTTTTCGAGATCAGCCGCGAGGGGCGGCGGTGCCATCGCTTGCCGGCGAGCGATGTCCCGGCGAAGTCCCTCGACGAGTTGCTGCCGGCGGACGCGCGGACCGCGTCGTCGCCGCCCCTGCCGGAGGTCGCGGAAATCGACCTGATCCGGCACTTCGTCAACCTCTCGACGAAAAATATGTCGATCGACACGAACTTCTACCCGCTGGGGTCGTGTACGATGAAGTACAACCCCAAGCGGCACGAGCGCCTCGCGGCCCTGCCGGGCCTCTGCGAGTTGCACCCGCTCCAGGACGACGCGACGTGTCAGGGCGTCCTCGAGATCCTCTACGAGATGCAGCAGTACCTCGGAGAGATCGCCGGGCTGCCCGCCGTCTCGCTGCAACCCGCCGCAGGGGCGCAGGGCGAGTTGACCGCCCTCCTCGTCGCCGCCGCCTACTTCAGGGAGAAGGG
>JANXSH010000815.1 GCA_025356615.1 Planctomycetia bacterium
CCGGTATTGCTCCCCCTCCCTTTTAGGGGAGGGGGCTGGGGGGGTGGGGTCTTCGCTTCGCCTTCCCGTGATCTTCGAAACGACTGGTGAGCGACGGTTTCATTCTCCCACCCCTCGGCGCGTGGCCGGATCGCGTGGTCGAATCGGCATCGCGCCGAGCGACGCAGCGCGTACCGACGCAGGACGAGGTGATCGAGTTCGAAGGCGATTTCGTAACTCTCTTTCGCGCTCTGCCCCGATAGCAGTCGCGCCGCCTCGCGCATCATCAGGCTCGCCGTGAACGTCCCGAGGTAGGCCGGCGCTCCGGTCGGCATCGACTCGGCCCTGGCCCCCGGACGACAGGGATACTCCCGCGAGGCGAGGCGGTAGTCGGCGTCGCCCCAGGTGCATTCGAGGCAAGCGGTCTCGGGGCCGGGGCGGAATACCTGGACCCGGCCCAGGTGCCCGTCGCCGACGCCGCCATCGATTACGCTCACGCCCAGCGGCCAGGCGATGTCGTCGATGAGAACCTGTCGCGCCCGGCGCGAGTCGAGCGCGCCGAAGACGAGGTCCACGTCGGCGACACCGACGGGCATGTCCTCCAGGTCCATGCTCCACGCCTCCACGTCGTGCTCGGGGAATCGCTCGCGCAGCCGGTCGCGCAGGGCGTCGGCCTTGGGCCGGCCCACGTCCTCGGGGCGAAAGTCTTGAGAGGCGAGGTTCTTCGGCTCGACCAAGTCACGATCGACGAGGCGCAACCGAGAAACGCCCGCCTGGAGCAGGAGTGCGGCCAGGGGCGAGCCGATGTTTCCCAAGCCGGCGACGAGGACGGTTCGTCCCAGAAGTGGCGAGATCGTGTCACTCATCGTCGCCTCCCGGTCGCCAGGTCGCGGCCTCATCGAGTGGGGTGGGGTGTTGGCAGAATCGACACGTCGGCGCGTAGGTCCAGCAGGGCTTGTCGTCGAGCTGGTGGAACCAGCGCCCGCACCCCGGACACGCCACCGCCCGCATCCCCTCGCGCACCGGCCCCCGACAGATCGGGCAAACCGCCGGTCGTTGGTCCGGTGTCAGAGCGAAGACCTTCACCAGCGGCGCGGACTGCGCCGAGAAGAGGAGCCGATCAGCGCCGACGAGGATCTCGTCTCGATGATCCAGGACGCGGACCCCGCCGGGCACCGGCTCGCCGTTGACGCGCACCCGGACGCCGTCCCGAACGAGCAGGATCGCCCCACCGGGCACCTCGACGAGGCCGACGCCTTCGTGGCCGATCGTTCGCGTGGCCTGCCACTCTCCGGGGGGATGTTCTCGCCAGATGGAACTCATGGAGGTGCCCTCGAGGGAGAAAGTGTCCGAAGGAGATACGCACGAGTGTCGCGAAGTTTTCACGCAATCGTATTCACTCGGGGGAGAGGGGGAGTTTTCGCGAAAGAAATGCTCCCTCTCTCCCCCGAGTACAGAAGGGGAGACTATTTCCTGCCGCTCGCCTCACGCCATCGTGCTGGCACAGACCTACGAACGATTTATTTCGGCTTTGGGCGGATAGGAGCCTTCGGGGCTTCCCACACACGGACCCTCCCATCGCGTGAGGCACTCATGAGCCGGGTGCCATCTCGGCTGAAAGCGACAGCGAATACGTTCCCGGTATGCCCCTTGAGCAGAAGCGTTTCGACGCCCTTGTCCACGTCCCACAGCCGCACCGTCTTGTCATGCGATGCGCTGGCGACCCGCTTGCCGTCGGGGCTGAACGCCACGGCCCAAACCCCAGCGGTGTGCCCCTCGAGAACGAGCAGTTCCTGCCGCTTGTCCACGTCCCACAGCCGTACCGTGTTGTCACTCGATGCGCTCGCAAGGCGCTTGCCGTCAGGGCTTAGCGCTACGGCGTGTACCGCCCTGGTGTGTCCCTTGAATACGAACGGCTCTTGCCCCTTGTCCCCGTCCCATAGCAAACAATCGTTCCCGCCTGTGTAGACCATCCGCTTGCCGTCGAGGTGGAACGCCACGGACTGGATACCACTCCAGCCGCCGCGAGGGCTTTTGTGCCCGAAGACGAGCAGTTCCTGACCCTTTTCCATGTCCCACAGCAGTACCCCAGCGGGAGGCCGTCCTGGGCCGAGGAACAATGAACCGTAAGTGTTAGCCAACCGCTTGCCATCGGGGCTGAACACCAAGAAGTCCCCGCCGCTCTTCAGGGTCATCGGCTTCTGGCCTTTTTCCAGGTTCCACAGGCGAATCGTAGAGTCCTCCGCCGAGCTGGCGAGCCGATTGCCGTCGGGGCTGAATGCGATGGCGCGGACGATTTTCGTGTGTCCCATGAGGACGAGCGGCGCACCAGACTTGTCCATGTCCCACACGTCCACCGTGCTACTCGACCACGAGGTGGCTACCCGCTTGCCGTCGGGACTGAACGCCGCATGGGGAACCCCGCCTTTGAGGGATGCCTTGAAAACGAGTGGCTTCTGTTCTTTCTCGACATCCCATAGCCGCACCGTTTTGTCATACGACGCGCTGGCGAGCCGCTTGCCGTCGGGACTGAACGCAACAGCCGTTATGAACCAAGTGTGCCCTTGGAGGACGAGCGGTTCGGCCCTTTGCTCCAAGTCCCACAGGCGCACGGTGGTGTCGCTCGACGCACTGGCGAGCCGCTTGCCATCGGGGCTGAATGCCACAGATGCGATCGAGTCGGTGTGTCCCTCGAGGACAATCAGTTCCTGCCCCTTGTCAACGTCCCACAGCCGCACGGTATGGTCATCCGATGCGCCGGCCAACCGTTTGCCGTCGGGGCTGAACACCAGGCCCATGGCGCGTGTTTGCCATTCGAGGATGAGCGGCTCCTGAGCCTTGCCCAGATCCCACAGCCGTATTGTTCCATTCGACGCTTTATCATGCCTAAACGTGCTAGCCAACCTCTTGCCGTCAGGACTGAACTTCAACTTGACCGTGACGGCTCGACCTCTTTTGGCGAGCAGCTCACCCCCCTCGAGCAGTAGCGGGTCCTGCCGTTTCTCCACATCCCAGAGCCGCACCGTCCCGTCCCAGGACGCGCAGGCCAGGCGCTTACCGTCTGGGCTAAAAGTCGTGGCGACGACATCCTTTGGGGGATTCAGGACACGCGGAGCCTGTCCTTTGTCGAAGTCCCACAGCAACACCACGGACTGAAACTTTCCGACGGCCCCCTGAACCGCTGCGCAGGCCACCCACTTTCCGTCGGGGCTAATCGCTGGAGCGCGGCCGACCCCCACGCGATCCTCGAGGACGATCGGATCTTGCCCTTTGTCCAGATTCCACAAACGAACGATCCCGTCCTGCGGCACGGCGACCACCCGTTTGCCGTTGGCGCTGAAGGCCGCCTTGTGACGACCTGTATGGCCGGGCAAGGATTCCTTTGCATTCCTGTTCAGGACGAATGACTCCTGCCCTTTGTCCACGTCCCACACCCGGACCGTGTTGTCACTCGCCGTGCTGAACAGTCGCTTGCCGTCAGCGCTAAACGCCACGGCTTCGATCCAGCCGGTGTGCCCGCGCAAGATGACCTGGTTCTTCTCCAAGAGACCGCGAAGGTAGTCGTACTCCCAGCCTCGCAAATCAGGGGGGGTGTTTTTCAGGTGGATTTGGGCTTCTGCGGTTCGGCGAGCTACCCACTCCTGCTGGGCGAGCGATATCTGCGACACATAATATCGCAGCCGGGACAACCCCAGGGCGTCCTCCGCTCGATCCCGCGCTTGCTTTTCGGTTGCCGCCAGCGCAATCAGTTTCGTATTGGCCTCCCGAACGTTGTTGCGTTCCTCGGCCAGTTTGTCATTCGCTTTCTGGACGTTCCTGCTTTCGACGGCCAAGTTCTCGTTGGCTGTTCTTACCTTGTCGCTTTCCGCACTCAACTGGTCGTTCGCTTCCGTCAACAAGACCGTCGCAATCACCAGGCTGACCACGCCAACCAACAAAGCGGCAGCTGCGCCGGTGACGAGGGTCCGGTGTTGGCCCACCCAGCGGCGCGTTTTCACGGTCCACGGCTCCGGCCAAGCGCGGACCGGTTTGTCTGCCAGCCAGCGTTCCAGGTCGTCGGCCAGGGCGCGAGGCGAGGCGTAGCGGTCGGCGCGTTGCAAAGACATGGCTTGTAAACAGATCGCTTCCAGGGCGCGGTGGATGTCGGGGTTGTGTTGCCTCGGTCGGGGAAAGTCGCCGCGCTGGACCTTGTTCAGGACTTCCGCGATCTCTTTGTCTTCGACGGGGGGCTTCCCGGTGAGAAGTGCGTAGAGCGTCGCCCCCAAACTGTAGACATCACTCGCGGGGCCGAGTTGGTCGAGTCGGCCAGCGGCTTGTTCGGGACTCATGAATGCAGGGGTGCCAATCGCCATGCCGGGGATCGTCTCGGCGCTGGCACTGGCGGAAGCGGGCCTCAGCGTCGATTCCTCGGACACGATTTCTTGCTTACCCACCACTTTTGCGAGACCCCAATCGACCACCAGCGTTTCGCCGTACTTGCCAAGCATGATGTTGCCCGGCTTCAGGTCGCGATGCAAGACGCCGCGGTCGTGGGCATACTGGATCGCCTGGCAGACATCGATGAATCGGCCCAGGAGATTGCGAAGTTCGAGGATGCGCTCCCCTCGTTCCCCCGATCCTTCTCTTGCAAGGGGAGGGGATGAAAACGCGCAATCGCCTCTTTGAGGCTATTGCCGCGAATAAATCGCATCGCATAGAACGGTCGTCCGTCCGCGTATTGGCCCAGGCTGTAGACGGGGACGATACCGGGATGCTCCAACCCGCCGGTAATCTCGGCTTCGAGCAGGAAACGCGATCGGCTCTCCGGGTTGTCGGCATGGCGATCCTGAATTTCTTTCAGCGCCACCTCGCGGTGTAACTCCTGGTCATGGGCGACCGAAACCTGACCCAGACCCCCTTTGGCGTGCGCTCGAAGAATGCGAAATCGCAAGCAAGCGGAGGTCGGGACGCCCACGGAAGGCAAGACCGTCGCATAGGGATCGTCACAAACTCCCTGCCCGGCTGGAAGGTGTACCAGGCTGGCCTGCACGTCCGGGTCGGCGATTCGGAGCAGGTCGTTCTTGACGGAGCCGACTCCACAGACGGCGGCTAGGCTCTTTTCCGGATCGTTATCGTGTAGGGTGAGGTGTTTTTGCACGAGGGCTTGCAGCAATGCGTGCGTATCCGGTGTGAGCGCCTTTTGATCCAAGAGAAGTTGCCCCAGCGTCTTGCTCTTTGCCAACACCCAGGCGTGCATGGCGGCAATCAAGGCGTCGCGGCTAATGAAGTCCATTTGCAACGCGAGGATGCCAAAGAGGATATTCGAATCAGCGGCGGTATTAGGTTGGGCCATCGCAAAATCTCTCCACGCGAGGGCTGATCCGCTACGAATCGACAACCGCATTCGCTGAATCAGTCTGCTGTCGGGAGGTGGCTCTTATCATTCTGGCTGGTTATAGTCTACTGATTCCATTTTACCTGATCTAACTTTACGCATCTCTCTCTAGCGGCGGTCCGTGGTCCAGGCCCGGCAGCCGTTCAACGTGAGCACGGACGAGGCGGATCTCGAACTCTACGCTGTCTGGTTGGGCTATAGCCGGATGGTCGTGGAAGAGTCGGAATACCTGAGCCGCCACGGAGCCAATTTCGAGGATGATCTGGCTCGCCTGAGCAAGTAGGTGCGTGAGGCGAAGAGCGCTCCGAATCGCGATCCGTCAGTCCGGGTCGCCCAGCAAACCGAACGCGGCCCAGAAGAACGGGTGCGCATACGGCCTCTCCCCCGGCGGCAGCGCGTCCTCCTTCACGTCCAGATCGACGACCTTGCCCCGCACCGTGCCCGCCAGCTTGCCCTTGCCCAAGGCCGCCTTCAGTTGCAGCACCTCCTTGCGTGGCAGGTCGCGCAGCCACTTCTTCGCCTCCGCCAGCGCCTCGGCCCTCGGCATCGGCTTCTTCAGATCCGCGCGGGCCTTCGGGGCCAACAGGTTCTCGTAGAACCGCAGCATCAGCAGCGCGGTGGCGTCGTCGGCCACCTGCCAGCGCGACAGGACGACGCTGCGGGCGTCCTTCTGCAAGAGTGCGTGGCCGAATCCGAGCAGGCCGTCGCCGCTGGTCTCCTGTCCCAGCCCGGTCTGGCAGGCCGACAGGACGACCAGGTCGGCGTCCAGCTTCCAGTCGCGCAGGATCGTCTCGACGTTCAGTTCGCCCGTGAAGGGCTGCTTGCCCTGGCGGACGCGCTCCAGGTTCTCCGCCTGCGTCGGCAGTTTGTCGCGCGAGAGGATGAGCGAGGACCACTCGGCACGTTGGAGGTTGACCTGGCCGTGCGTCGCCAGATGGAGGATGCGGAACTTCGCCAGCGAGCCGTCGCGGGCCAGGGCGTCGAGCGTCTGCTCGCTGGCGTCGCTGCCCAGCAGCGTGCGGCAGCCCTTGCCGACGAGCCGCGCCAGCGATTCCACCTCGACGCGGGTGCCGGGCAGTTGGGCGTAGTTCTCGCCGCGTGTCACCGGGGCGTTGCGCTCGCGCCAGGTGGCGACGGCCTTGGCGGGTGATTGGGGCGCGAGGCTAACGCCGACCGGGCTTGCTTTGGACAGGGTCTGCTCCTTACCGTTGCGCCAGAGTGTCAGCGTCGCCTGCGGACGCTTCTGGAAGGCGGCGCGGAGGTCGTCGAAGGTCTTCAGGGAAACCTCGTCATAGCGCAGCAGCACGTCGCCCTCGCGGACACCGGCGGCGTCCGCGCTGCTGCGCGGCACGACGGCACTCACGAACAGCCCAGTCGTGGGTGAGGTGGATCGGTCCGGCGCCGACGGAGGGAAGACGGGGTCGCCCAGCGCCAGCATCGAATCTGCGGAAAGAGCGCGATGTCGGGAGGCCAGTTGCGCGAAGATGGTCCCGGAGGGGGCATAGCTGATGACGAGGTCCGGGGCGAGCAACTCGACCGGCAGCGCCGACATGAACCGCGAGGGGACGACGACCAGACGCTTGACGGCGGGCTGCTTGCCCACGGCGGCCAGGTGCGGGCGAACGGGCGCGAGCCACTGCTTCTCCACCGACCGCGTCAGTCGCTCGCGCCGGGTCGAGGACGCATCGGGGCGAGTCAACAGTTCGTGGAGGCGGGCCGGCCCGTACAGGTCTTCCGTCGTCCAGGTTCCTTTCGCTCCGCTGCCTTCAAGCCGCTGCCAGTGAGGCAGCCCCGTCGAGCGAACCACGCAAGCCCAGTTCTCCTCGAGAGAGGTGACCCAGAACAGGAGAGCGGCGTCCGCGGGGAGTTGCTCCTGGATCCGCTCCAGTGACCAGACGCGCTCGGCGGAGCGGGCGGCGGCTTTCTCGGCCAGGCGAGTCAGGAGGTCACGCCGTTGACGGGTCAACTCTTCACGCTGCTTCTTCTGGTCCGCGCTGGATTTCTCGAGGCCGAACAGACCCAGCTGACGCTCGTCCAGCCGTCGCATCTCGGCGACCAAGGCCAGGTCGTCAGGTGCAATCGGGGCGAGGTCTTCGAGCAGTCCGCGCCCTAGAGCCGACTCGGCATATTCCCAGCCGAGTCGAGGCTCTCCGAGCCGGGCGTGTGCCAGCGCCAGACCCACGCGCGGCGCAAGGTTCCTGGCCCCAAAGGCGGCACCCTGGAAGCCGGAGGAGGAACGCAGGAGCCGGCCAACGTCGTGGCCCAGCAGGGCGGCCTTCCAGTGCTGGATCGCCTCGCGGGACTTGCCCTGGGCTTGCAGGCAGCTTGCCAGGTTGTTGTAGCTTTGTGCGGTGTCGGGGTGCTCCTCGCCGAGGACTCTCCTGCGGATCACGAGGGCTTTCTCGTAGAGAGGCAACGCCTGGGCCGGCTTGCCCTGGGAGTACAGGCAGGCTGCCACGTTGTGGTAGCCGCCTCCGGTGTTGGGGTGATCCTCGCCGAGGACTTTTCTGTTGAGCGCCAGAGCCTTCTCGAACAGCGGCAACGCCTGGACCGCCTTGCCCAAATCTTGCAGGCAGAAGGCCACGTTGTTGTAGCCGGTTGCGGTGTTGGGGTGATCCTCGCCGCGGACTTTTCTGTTGAGCGCCAGGGCCTTCTCGTGCAGCGGCAACGCCTGGGCCACCTTGCCCTGGGCATGCAGGCAGCTTGCCAGGTTGTTGTAGCTGAGTGCGGTGTCGGGGTGTTCCTCGCCGAGGACTCTCTTGCGGATAGCCAGACCCTTCTCGTGCAGCGGCAACGCCTGGGCCGTTTTGCCCAGCGTTTGCAGGCAGGCTGCCAGGTTGTTGTAGCTGTGTGCGGTGTCGGGGTGTTCCTCGCCCAGGACTCTCTTGCGGATCGCCAGACCCTTCTCGTAGAGGGGCAACGCCTGGGCCGCCTTGCTTTGGTAGTTCAGGCAGCCTGCAACGTTGTTGTAGCTGTGTGCGGTGTCGGGGTGTTCCTCGCCGAGGACTCTCTTGCGGATAGCCAGGGCCTTCTCGTACAGAGGCAACGCCAGGGCCGCCTTGCCCTCGGAGTACAGGCAGCCTGCCACGTTGTTGTAGCAGGTTACGGTGTAGGGGTGATCCTCGCCGAGGACTCTCTTGCGGATTGCCAATGCCTTCTCGTGCAGCGGCAACGCCAGGACTGCCTTACCCTGGGAATCCAGGCAGGTTGCCACGTTGTTGTAGCTGGCTCCGGTGTCGGGGTGATCTTCGCCGAGGACTCTCTTGCGGATTGCCAATGCCTTCTCGTGCAGCGGCAACGCCAGGGCCGCCT
>JANXSH010001075.1 GCA_025356615.1 Planctomycetia bacterium
GCCTGGGTGTACTGGAAATCGGAGACGCCGAGGGTAGAATGAGTCATGGTCGCACGGTGGTTGTGAGGTAGGTCGTAGTAACCCTATTCCTATCAACCACCTGCGGCTTTTTCACTCCCGCTTAACTTCGAGGCATTGTGCTTACGCATCGCCGCTCCGAGTCCCTATTACCGGACATTACTTTCCTGAGACGCTATAAATTAGTCTTCCCTGTACTCGGTGGTGAGGGGGTGAGGTAGTGCCAAGAACCCCTAACCCCTCTCCCCTGAGTACAGGGGCGAGGGAGACCGGATCGGCGTCAATCGACGAAGACGAACTCATTCGCGTTGAACAACACCCTACACGCCGCCGCCAGCCCATGTTTCCGCGCGTGGCCGATCACGGCGGCTCGCTCCGCAGTCTGGGGACGACGCCCGAAGAGGACGGCGAACAGCCGATCGACCTGGCCCGGCAGGTCCGACGACTCGGCCTCGAGTCGGTCGGCGAGGTGCTTCGCCTGGCGCACCATGAACGGGTTGTTCCGCAGTGCGAGCGCTTGCAGCGCGGTCAGCGTCGTGTTGCGCACGGGCGTGGCGAGGTTGGGGTCGGCGCAGTCCAGGCAATCGAGGAAGGGGTTCGGCACGCTTCGCACGATGAATCGGTACACGGTCCGCCGATACGTCGCCGGGTCGTGGATCTTCTCGAGCGAGGAGTGGTCGTAGACCGGCGAATGGTCGTCCACGAAGCGGAACAGCTCGAACCCCGGCCCCGTCATCCGCCGGTCGAGCCGACCGCTGACGGCAAGGACCGCGTCGCGCAGGCCCTCGGCGTCGAGGCGCTGGCGGTTCGCCCGCCACAGGAGGCGGTTGTCCGCGTCGAGGCGTGCCCCGTCCGCGTCCTCCCGACACGCCTGGCGGTACGTCGCGCTGAGGACGATGCGGCGATGGATCTGCTTGATCGAGGTGCCGTCGCGCAGCTCGGCGGCGAGCCATTCGAGCAACTCGGGGTGCGACGGCAGGCCGCCCATTTTGCCCAGATCGTTGGGCGTGTCCACGATGCCCCGGCCGAAGTGATAGTGCCAAAGTCGATTCGCGATCGAGCGCCAGGTGAGGACGTTGCCCTCGTTCGCGATCCAGTCCGCCAGCGCCAGCCGACGTTTGCCCTCGTCGCCTTTCGCCTCGGCAAACGGGACATCGATACAACTCAGTCCGCCCGGAGTTACCAGAGCGCCCCGGCTCTCGACCTCTCCTCGCTTGAGGACGTGGATAGGCCGGGGCGGGATCGATACGACGGAATAGACCTTCGGCTGGGTGGCATGGAGCCGCATGCTCGCCTCGGTGGAGGCGATGCGCGCCGTCACATCGGCGATGTCCTGACGCAGTTTCGCGGGGATGGCCATTAGGGCGAGCTTGTCGCGTGCGCTGATCGCCGCGCGTTGCTCCTGGTGGAGGCGTACTCGTTCTCGGTACGGTTTGGCGTCGGGGAGACGGAAGCGGCTGTCGAAGCCATCGACGAGGTGTTGTCGGCCCCAGCGGCCGCCCTCGATCGAGTCGAGCGACGTGACCGACTGCCCCGCCGCGCGGTTCTTGCCCGCCGCGTAGACGCTCAACTCCGCCAGGGCGAAGACGTAATCGTTGTCACGCTTCCAAAGCTTGGTCGCCGTGACGCGAACGTAACGCCCTTTGACCCCTTTGGCCGTCACGATGACCGGAGCATCGCCGGGGTTGACGAAGTCTTTGCTCGAGTGATCCGCGAGGATGCGGGGCGTGCGGAAGGCCGGCTCGTCGCTCACTTCGACACGGAACCGGGCCGGAAAGCCGAAGCCCGGCGTGTCGCGGAAGTCCACGGGCCGGGCGGGCGTCAGCCACACCTCGTCGATCGCGACGACCGCGCCGAGATCGACCTGGACCCAGCGCGTGTGGTCTGCCGTCGGGAGGATGTCCGAGTGGTAGCCGTTCGTCTTGCTCGCCTCCGAAGCGGGGAGCGTGATGGCGGCGATCTTCGCGATCAGGGCGGCGACTTTCTCCTCGGCACGGACGAGTTCCGGCGTGGTTGCCTTTTTCGCCTCGGCTTCGAGGAGGGAGCGCCGCGCCATGAGGGAACGTTTCGCCTCGGTGAGGCGAGCCAACTCGATCGATTGCGGTCCGGGGATGGACCGGTCGCCGCGCGCCACGCCGGAGAAGACGGCTTGAAAGCGGTAATAGTCGCGCGTCGGGATGGGGTCGAACTTGTGGTCGTGGCACCGCGCGCAGCCTACGGTCACGCTCAGGAACGACCCAGCGGCGCTCATGACCATGTCGTCCCGGTCGAGGAGGCGGGTCTTGTCCTTGTCCACGGTCCCCTCGCGCAACTCGACGTTGCCGACGAAGTCCCACGGCCCCGCGACGACGAACCCCGCAGCCGTGATCCCTTCGGCTGACCCCGGAGCCAGGATATCGCCTGCGAGTTGCATGCGGACGAAGTCCCGATAAGGCATGTCGGCGTTGAGCGACCGGATGACCCAGTCGCGGTAGGGCCAGGCGTTGTCTCGGCGCTTGTCCTTGTCGTAGCCGTGCGTGTCGCCGTAGTGGGCCACGTCGAGCCAGTGCCTGCCCCAACGCTCGCCGTATCCGGGGCCGGAGAGCAACTCCTCGACGACGCGCTCGTAGGCGTCGGGGCGCGTGTCGCGCTCGAAGGCGGCGACCCGCTCGGGACTCGGCGGGAGGCCGACCAGGTCGAACGACAGCCGCCGCAGCAACGTCCGGCGATCCGCCTCGGGCGAGGGCCGCAGGCCTTTCGCCTCGAGGCCACTCGAGATGAACGCATCGACCGGCGTTCTGGCCCAGGCGCGGTGCTTCGTCGTCGGGATCGTGGGGCGCGCGAGGGGTCGTAGGGACCACCACGTCTCCTCGACGGCGACGGCCTTCGCCTTCAATTTCGCTTCCGCAGGCCACTTCGCGCCCGTGTCGATCCAGCGGCGCAGGTGCGCGACTTCGGCGTCGCCGAGCTTGCTCCCGGATCGCGGCATCCTCGGCTTCGGCCCGCTCACCATCTTCATGAGCCGGCTCTTGGTCGCATCTCCCGGCACGACGACCGCGCCCTCTTCTCCCCCGGCGAGGAGGCCGGCGCGCGACGACAGGTCGAGCTTGCCTCGCTTCGTCTTCGCGTCGTGGCAACTCAGGCACCGTTCTTCGAGAATCGGCGCGATTCGCTGGCGGAACAGTTCGTCGGCCCGCGCGGCCAGGGGAGAGAGGAGGACGAGGAGCGCCGGGAAGAGCTGTCTCGCGAACATGGCCTCGCCTCCGCCTGTGAAAAGGAATCGAACCACAGAGGCACAGGGGACACTGAGAAATACACAGAAGGAAAGAGGGTAAATGCAAAAAACAGGGCGATGACTCGATCGCTCGGCGTATTTACACTCTCTTCTTTCTATGTATTTCTCTGTGTCCTCTGTGACTCTGTGGTTCGTTCGGTTTTATTCCTTTTCCTTCGCCGGGACTTGGCGTGCCAGGTCCTTGATGATGATCTCGGTGTGCGAGACGATCTTGCCGTCCTCGACGTAGGTCGCGCTCGAGGCGCTCTTGAACGTCTTGAGGGCGGCCAGGACCACCTTGAGTTGCGTCATGACGGACTCGGCCTCGAACTCCTTCGGCCCCTTGAACTCGAGCAAAGCGTTACGAACGCCCATCTCTATCCAGGGGTGGGCGGTATCGACCAGGCCGGGCCAGTTGACGACGGAGACGCCGATCAGGTTCCCCTTGCGGGCCAGCGGCTTGCTCTCGAGCTTCAGCGGCGTAGAGGCCATGAGTCGCTCGGCATGAGCCTTGGACATGGCCAGGACGCTGAGGCTCTTGCCGATGCCCGCGACGGGCTGGACCTGCTTATCGATGCCGAGTTCCTCGGGGATCGGGTAGTAGATCAGGACGCCGTTCTTGCCCTTGTCGCGCTCGGGCGCGGGGATCTTGATCTCGGGGATGTTGTCGTTGGCCGGGGCCGCGCCGCGGAACGCCTCGAACAACTCGTTGAAGAGGAGCCGATACGACTTCAGGGCGTCCTCGAACATCTTGGCGTCCGAGATGCCGACGAGCAGGCCCAACTCGGCCATCGGCATGGCCTTGGGCGTCGCGGGCAGGTTATCATATTTGAACCACTGCTTGCTCGACCACTTGCCGTCGAGGACGATGCCCAGGCCGCTGTCCTTGATCGACGGGAAGAACTTCTTGGTCGTGTTCTCATCGATCTTCTTGAGGACGGGGAAGACCGCCTTGGTGAACTTCTCGTAGGGTTCCTTCGCCTCCTCGGGGGCCATCTCCAGGAAGACCGCCTCGGCGTGGCCGTGGATGATCTTGAGCCACTTGACCGTCGTCTTGTAGGCGCTGCCGTCCACGCTGAAGGCGACGGCCGCCGCGAAGATCGGATCCCCGCCGAAATGATTGTGGAGGGTGAGTTTCGTGTCGCCGAGGTGGGTGTACTTCGTGTAATCGTAGGAGTAGCCCTCGTACCCCGTCTCGGTCATGAACGAGAACGCCATCCGCGCGCCGTAGTTCGGCGTCAGCTTCTTGAAGTCCGCGACGAGTGCGTCGAGATCCTTGCCGATGGCCTTCTTGCGGTCCTCCTTCACCTGATCGACCTTCTGGAGCGCCTCTTTCAGCGCCTCGGCCAGTTGGGTGTAGTCGGCGTTGCCCGCTGCGGACTTCAGGAAATCCTTGCTGACGTAGCTGACGCCCGTCAACGGCTTGTCGGCGAACTTGGCCAACGGCTTCATCTCGTCGGCCTCGGCGAGGGACGGCTGCTTGCCGTCGAGCTTCTCGATGTCCTTCGCGGTGCTGCTGATGCTGAACAGGAGGTACTCGCCCTTGACGCCGAGGTTGATCGACAGCGTCATCTTCTTCAGGTGCTTGAGCAGGTCGGCGAACTCGTCCTTCTTGTCCTCGAAATCCTTGAGGTTCACATCGTCCCACGGGATCATACTGCCATCGACGTTGATCGACAGGAAGTCGCCGCCCGCGACCTTCTGGCGGTCCACTTTGCCCTTGAGGGGAGGGAAGAACTCTTCGAGACCGCCGAGGATCTTCTCGAGGCGTTTGATCTGGGCGGCGGCCTTCTTCGGATCCTTGATCTTGGCCCCGATCACGAGGTCGGGAATCTTGAGCGTCGCGCGCTTGTTCTGGAGGGCCAGCAGCATGCCGCGCATCTGGGCTTTCTGCGAGTCGTTGCCGTCGAGGAGCGCCTTGAGCGGCGAGAGCGTATTGGCGTTACTGACATCGCTCATGACCTGGAACAGGTCGCCGAAGGTCTTGCCGCCGTAGATGAACAGCTCGTCGCCCCCCAGGTCGAGGGCGAGTTCGACCAGCTCCTTGTTGTCCTTGTCCTTGGTGAAGCCCTCGAGCATCTTCAGCGGGCTTTGCTCGCCGCCCTCCTTCAGCTTCGTCATGATCTGGTCGTGGGCCATCTTCACCAGCGGCAAGGCGCGCAGGCTCTTGTAGGCGTTGCTCTTGTAGAGTAGGTCGAACTGTTCCTTGTTTCGCAGCGAGGAGGCGTAGAACCCGGCGTCCCCCGGTATGAACGAGAGGGACGAGTTCGTCTTGACGGCCTCCGCGCGGGCGGGGTTGAAGGTCGTGAACATCAGCCCCGCGAAGATGATTCCCGCGATGAGCAGTAGCCGAGCGCCTCGGCGATCGGTCTTGGGTGACAACATACGGCTTCCCCTGTGCCTTGGTGTTGGGTGGCGAATCGAAGTGAAACGCCCCCCATTATGAGGTTGCATTGTAGGTGCCCTCCTCGCGCCTGACAAGTTTCACGAAAGTGCGGGGCGAATCGTTGATGGGAGCATGGCGTAGAGTGGGTCGAGGAATAAGGGCACCTCCAGAACTTCTCGGACATAACCCCTATCCCGTAAGACGTTGGTATCTCCACAAGTGAAGGGGGCATGAGTCGGATGCTGGTTAGACCCCACCCCAGCCCCCTCCCCTAAAAGGGAGGGGGTTGGGGTGGGGTCAGCCGCTGGGAGACCTCAACTACACTCTTCGGCTCGGGTAGATATCTATGCCGTGACACGGAGGGCTGATAAGCCCTCGCTCCGCTCGACCCACCTTCCAAGTGTACAAGTTTCATGAAAGTGCGGGGCGAATCGTTGATGTGCGCGAGGCGATCGAGTAGAACGAGGAGGTAGCTCCGGATCCCTCCCTTCGTTTCGGTGGTGCAAAGAGGCCGGCCCATGACCTTCCCATGCTCGAGCTACCATGTAGCAGTGGAAGAACTGGCGGATGGCGTTGCAGTCCACCTCGTTGGACAGGGTCATTTCAAGGAGGATACCCTGGTCGATCGGGGTCTCCTCGAGCGGGTGGGGAACAGCCCGAGTCGTCTGTATGTGGACTGTCGAGAACTGAAAACCATTGGAGCAATGGGGTTGGGGTGGCTGGTGCGACTCTCCAGAGTGGCACATGGATGGGGTGGTCGGGCGGTCCTGTTTCGCGTCTCGCCGGTCATCCAGGAAATTCTCGACATCACCAAGTTGGATCGGATCTTCGACATCCGAAGCGAGGCAGTGCCGGGAAGCAAATTGCAATGGACGGACGCCTCGTGGTCGAGCTGGAACGACGGGGCGGTGTTCCGCATCGCCCAGGATATCTACGACACACGAACCTTCGACCACCTGCCGATCTTGGCTGATGCCCTCGAAGACGCGGGTTGCACGAATGTCGATATACTGAGCCACTGCCGAGGACCGGGGCCGCATGTGCGGATGTGCTGGGCCATCAATCTGATCCTGGGGAAATCGTAGCCACACCTCCGACCCGACTGGAAACCACCGCCATGCTCGCCAGGCTCAACACCTTCGCTCTCGTCGGCATCGACGCGGTGCCCGTCGTCGCGGAGGTCGATACGGCGGTCGGCCTGCCGAAGACGGTTCTCGTCGGCCTGCCGGAGGCCGCCGTCCGGGAGAGCATCCACCGAGTCGAGCGGGCGATGGTCAACCTCGGCTACAAGCGCCACCCCGGACGCACGGTCATCAACCTCGCCCCGGCGGAACTCAAGAAGGACGCCGGGGCTTACGACTCGCCCATCGCCATCGCACGCCATGGTATGGTCGGCGTTCGCAACCTGCCCCCGCGTTGCGTAAGTTTGGGGGGGGTCTCGTCCACTCGGTAGAATGATGCGTGGCTGAACAGCTTGCTGGAGCGGCGGGCATGCGGGGGAGGGGCCGGTGATGGCAGACGAACCTTTCGTGTCCCATTCCAGTGGCCACGTCGGACCGCGCGGCGGGGCGGGGCGTTATTTCGCGTGGACGGCCTTTGGTCTGGCGGCCCTCCTGCTCGGCCTCTATCGGCTCTTCTTACTCGAACGAGCGGACCCATGTCTTGGGCCATGGTTCGTCCTCTGCGGCTGCCTCGTATTCATCTCGACGTGGATTAGCTTCCGGCGCACCGTGACCTGGTTCGAATGGACCGGCGAGACGTTGCGCTACCGCACCGCCGGTCACTCCACCATCCGCGAACTCGCGATTTCCGAACTGATCGGCTTGGAGCCACTCGTCCGGCTGCGTCGATCCGTGCCATTCGGCTTCGCGATCCTGCGCCGCAGGGAAGGCAGACTTCATGTCGAGTACGATATCGCGGGTCACGCCTCAAGGCTGGAGCGGGCTTTGGAATCGCGGCTAAGCGGCTGTCCAAAAATAACTTCAGCGGTTCTCAGCATGACCATGTGGGTAGATCGTGTAATT
>JANXSH010001094.1 GCA_025356615.1 Planctomycetia bacterium
GTTCATGGGCGTTCCCGTGTGGCGGATACCCACCATGAGGAATCGCTTGCCGTCGGCCCAGAGTTGGCCCCCCTTGACTTCCACTGCGGCTGACCGCCGTGATGCCACAGGCCTGCCGGGAACGGAGACCACTTTCGGCGGGCCTGCCGGTCCTCCTTCGACGACCGGGCCGATCTCCAAATCGTCGATGTAGACATCCGTGAGGCCTGGCCCGTCGAAGACGTTCAGGACGATCTGGTCGATAAACGCCTCGGTCGTGTCGATGGCGCGATTCTGCTGATGTGCCAGGAGTTGTTGTTGTTCGCGGAGGCGCTTGACGGGTTGGCGCAAGGTGAGCAATTTCCAGCGCGTGCTTTGGTAAGGGTCGCACTTGACGAGGACCGACAGACTTCGATCGAGGTTCTTCGGGTCACGTTCACGCGGTAAGACGACGCGGCAGAACAGTTGGATTCCGGGCCGATTGCTCTTGAGCCAGAGGACGAAGTTGAGTTCATCCGTGATCGGAGCCTTGGGCACGTCGAAGGTGTAGTGGATGTAAGTGCCCTTCTCGACTTGTAATCGGATGTGCTCGCTGCGCTGGCCCTGGTGGGCCGTTTCCTCTGTCAGGGCGTGGTCGATGACCTTGTAGGCTGCATCGCTGCTGCCCGGCTTCCAGTAGGGGCCGCGTGCCTCGAACCCCTGCTGCAAGATCTGCTGCCCCCCGGCGCGCGGCGTGGCGAGGAGTCCCAAGACGAGGAGAACCCCGATCGTGCCCGTCAGAACCCAACGCAACGTTCGCATATCCGTCTCTCCTCTCGCCCCTCGGCGCGGACGCCGAGCCTGTACCGAGAGGCGCATATAGCAAGGGCAATCCGGCGTGGCTAGTGCAGCCTGCGGCGGCGTCGGACCGACGAAGGAACTGTGGAGCGAGTTGTAGGAAGTTCGCCCCTCACCCATCCACCCGCTCCACCCCCGGCACGCCCAGTATGAAGTCCGCCCCATACACCCGTGCCGGCGTCTGGAAGCCGGGCCGTGCCTCGCCCGCCAGGACACGCTCGACGACCGCGAGGGCCGTCAACGCGGTCATCGTGTACCCCTCCGGTCCGCGCAACCGGCTCATGACCCGGGAGCCTCGATCGTCGAGGGCCTCGCCCCAGACGAGACTCGCCCCCCGCTGTCGCTGGGCGGCAGACGGTCCCGCCGGCCCCCCGGCGATCTTGCGATCGATCCGGCGCTGGACGAACCCCGATCCGAGGATCGGCCCCAGGACACGAGACAGCCGGGCGAAGATTCGCATCGAGATCGGCGCGGCCAGATAGACCTCGATATCGGGGATGCCCGTCGTGCGCCACGCCGTGGACACGTCGCCCCAGGGGATGGTCATCGCCATCGTCGGGCCGAGGCCGAAGTCGATCCGCCGCGTCTTCCAGCACGCGGGCACTTTCACGATCTTACCGCCCTTGCGCACGGCCCCCCCGCTGCCCAGGTTCTCGCTCATCGTGCGGGCCGTCCCGCGCGATACACCTCCTTTGATCTGGAAGCCGAGGCGGAGTCGAGTCGCCGTCGGCAGGCGGCGCTTCAGGTGGGCGGCGAGGCAGTCGGTGGGTACCACGTCGAAGCCGACGCCTGGCATCAGCATGACACCGGCCTTCTCCGCCGTGGCGTCCATCGCCGCGAGCGTCTCGAAGACGACGATCTCGCCGGTCACGTCGAGGTAATGCGCCCCGGCTCGCAGGCAGGCCGTCGCCATGAGTTTCGCCGTGCGGGCGAACGGACCCGCACAGTTCAGTACCGCCGAGACGCCATCCAGGCTTGTCCCGATCGCGTCCAGGCCGAAGACCCGCGCAACGCCGCCGAGGGTCGCCGCGAGGGAGCCGACCTCGGCGGCGTTGCGTCCCGCCAAGATCGGGCGATGCCCCCGGCTCGCCGCCAAGCGGGCGATCAGCTCCCCCGTGTAGCCGTTCGCCCCGTAGATCAGATAGTTGGACATCTCGCCCTCGCTCTCTCCCCGCTTACCGGATCCTCTGTATCATACAGGTCATCACGCTGGAGGGTGGAGATCACTCCGCTTCCGAGGGAAGGGCTTGTCTCGGATGGTAGACACGGCGGATCGCGGAACATCGCTCGAGTCGGCCGACGGGGCCGAGCTGGTGGCCCTGCGCGCCGGCGACCCGGCCGCCTACGAGAGGCTGGTGCGCACCCACGGCAACTGGCTCCTCGCCGTCGCGCGCCGGATTCTTCACAACGAAGAAGACGCGCGCGATGCGGTGCAGGAGGCGTTCCTGTCCGCCTTCCGGGGGCTGGAGAAATTCGACGGCTCGTCGCGCCTCTCCACCTGGCTCCATCGCATCGCCATCAACGCCGCCCTGATGCGACTTCGCTCGAAACGGCGTCGGCCCGAGGCGTCGCTCGGCGATCTCCTGCCGCGCTTCGTCGAGGACGGCCACCAGATCGACCCCCCCGCACCGTGGCAGGAGAACGCCGAGCAACTCCTCTCGCTCCAGGAGACGCGGGCGATCGTGCGGACCAAGATCGACGAACTTCCCGAATCGTACCGTACCGTTTTGCTCCTTCGTG
>JANXSH010001100.1 GCA_025356615.1 Planctomycetia bacterium
GCCGTCCAGCCCCCGAAATTTCGTCCGCTCTCGAAAACAAGGTGGTTTTCTAGGTTCCGAGTCACAAGTTGTTTCATTCGAGCTTCTTACGTCGCCAGATTCTCCAGAAAGATGTGCCTAAAGTTAAGATTGCAATCGCTGGGCTTGGGGCAGCGCCTCTCATTTGCCTACTTCCGTAGTCACACCCCGCCCGGTTGGTATTCTCCTCGGTGGGGGCGTCATGCTATAGAGTTGCATGGCGTCGATTCCCCAACTTCTACGGAGACATCCTCGTGGCAGAGAGTAACTCCGGATTGGTGGTGGAAACGTTCAAGCTCACCAAGATCTACAACAACCGCCAGATCGCCCTCAATGACGTGACGCTCCGCCTCGAGCCGGGCTGCGTCCTCGGCCTGCTCGGCTCCAACGGCGCGGGCAAGACGACGCTGTTGCGCCTCATCATCGGGCTGCACCGCCCCACGGCGGGCTGGGCGAAGGTCTTCGGCAAGGTCATGACGCCCAACTCGGCGGACCTGCGACGGCGGATCGGGTACATCCCGACCAACCCGCAGTTCCCCCAGGGAATGACGCCGATCACCTACCTCGACTACATGGCCCGGCTGTTCGGCCTGCCCGCCGAGGTGCGCAAGCCGCGCCTCGCCTCGCTGATCCGCGCGGTCGACCTGCTGCCGCACTCCGGTTCGCCGATCCAGGGGTTCTCCAACGGCATGACCGCGCGACTCGCGGTCGCCACGTCGCTCATCAACGACCCCGACCTACTGATCTGGGACGAGCCGACGCACGGCCTCGACCCCGAGGCGCGGCGGAGTATGCTCGAACTCATCAAGACGCTGGCGGCCCAGAAGACGCTCATCGTCTCGAGCCACAACCTCTCGGACATCGACGAGGTGTGTAACCACGCCGCCGTCCTCAGCCACGGGCAGCTGATCTACTGCGGCTCGCTCCAGGATCTCAAGGGGCGGATGCGACGCAACCACTACGAGATCGACCTCGAGGGCGAACAGAAGGCGATCACCAAGGCGGTGACGGCCATCCGCGCCATGTCCGAATTCAAGTCGGTCCAGATCCGCCAGCGCCGCCTGGAACTGTTCATGCACGAGGAGGCCAACATGGCCGCCGCCCTCGCCAACGTGCTGATGAGCCTGACCGACCTCAAGATCACGCTCGCCTCGATCCGCAGTGTGGGCCAACAAACCGAACAAGCGTTCCTCGACCTCGTCGAGAAGGAAGAGGCGCGCGGCTTCGCCCGCATCTACCGGCAGGAGGCCGCCTGAGTCATGGCTGTCGTACCGACCGTCGAAGGTCTCGCCCCTATCAAGGCCGCCTCGATCAACCGCTGGCTGCCCTACTGGGCCGTCTTCCAGGCCGACATGCACCAGACGATGCGCTCGTGGGTGTACCGCATCTGGGTGCTGGTCTCGTTCGTCGCTGCGGGCGGATACTTGCTCTACCGCTTCGGCCTGTCCCACGAAGCGGGCATCGTCCAGCCGGCCTCGAAGCTCATCGCCGACATGCTCCGCTGGACACTCCTGGGTAGCGTCTCGCTCATCGTCGTGCTGTGCGCCGGCAGCATCTCGTCGGAGCGCGGCACGATGGCCGACTCCGTCCTCAGCCGGGGCATCAGCCGGCACCAATACTTCCTCGGCAAGTGGCACAGCCGCCTCGCGACGGTGTTGCTCACGTTCTGGCTGTTGGGCGGGAGCCTGCTCATCGGCAGCGTCTTCCTCCTGCACGAGGATGTCTCGTTCACGGGGAGCCTCCTCGCCATGCTCGCCGTCACCGCGCTGCTCGGCGCGGTCATCACCTGCGGCGTGACGGTCAGCGCCATGTGCAACAGCACGCTCCTGGGCATCGCGCTTTTGTGGGTCATCCTCTACGGCGGCGGCTTCGCCTTGACACTCCTTCCCTCGAGCTACCCTTCGCCCGCACGCTTGTTGAGCAGTCTGCAACACATCCTGCGCGGCGAGTACGATGCGAGACCCTGGTTCCAGCTCATGGGTTGGAGCGCGGCCTTCTCGATGCTGGTCGCCCTCGTAGGGCTAACGCACTTCTCGCGCCGGGACATCTGAGACTCGCGGCGATGGGGCGAGTCCTCGACCGATCGAGACGCGACCCTCGAGAGCATCATGCGGGTGAGAACAGCACTACACCTCGCGAGGTCGGGGATGAGGCAAGGGGCGAAGGAGCCGCGCACGAAGGAAGCGGTCTTGCTTCCTCGTCTCGCCACCCGCTTACTTCGTGCGCGGCTCCTCGTGTCACTCATCACCTCGTGAAGTATAGAGGACCATCCCTGGCTGATCGCCCGACCACCGCATATCATGCCTCGACAGGACGGGGACGTTCTCGCGGACTGTTCGGCTTCCCAGTGACCCCAGGTCTCTCCCATGCGACGACTCCCGTTCGCGATGATCCTCCTCGTTCTCTCGACGGGTAGCGCACGAGCCGAGGCACCGAAGAAGCTGCCCGATGGCCCGTGGGACGTGAAGGCGCTGAAGGCGGCGGTCGTGAAGCCGACGTGGGGCGAGACGGTGGGCAAGAGCCGCGAGGTCTACTACCCCGGCGAGCTTCTCGCCGGGAAGCCGACGCGCGTCTTCGCCTACTACAGCAAGCCCGCCGGCGACGGCCCGTTTCCGGCGGTCCTCCTGGTGCATGGGGGCGGCGGCAAGGCGTTCCGCGAGTGGGCCGAACACTGGTCGAAACGAGGCTACTGTGCCCTGGCGATGGACCTCGCCGGGAGTGGTCCGAAGGGCCGACTCGCCGACGGAGGGCCGGACCAATCCGACGACATCAAGTTCCGCGACTTCACCGCGAAGACCAGCCGGGACATGTGGACGTATCACGCCGTCGCCGCCGTCTTTCGCGGCCACTCGTTACTCGCCTCGTTGCCCGAAGTCGATCGGAGCCGAGTCGCCGTGACGGGCATCAGTTGGGGGGGCTACCTCACCTGCATCGTCGCCGGCCTCGACGACCGTTTGAAGGCGGCCGTGCCGGTCTACGGTTGCGGCTTCTTGCACGAGAGTAGCGTGTGGAAGCCCCGCATGGACGAGATGCCGGCCGCCCACCGGGAGCGGTGGGTGAAAGCCTTCGACCCGTCTCGCTATTTGCCGGGGGTCAAGTGCCCGATCCTCTTCCTCAACGGCACGAACGACTTCGCCTATCCGCTCGACAGTTACCAGAAGTGTTTCGACCTCGTCACCGGACCCCGCACGCTCTCCGTCCGAGTGCGACTGCCGCACGGCCACATCTGGACCTTCGGAGAGGTGGACGCCTTCATCGACAGCCACCTGAAGAAGGGCGATCCGCTGCCGACACTGGGAAAGCTGACGCGCGAAGGGAACAAGGCTTCCGCCACGCTCGAGATGAAGGGCAAAGCGAAAGCCGCCCATCTCCACTACGCATCGGCCAACGGGCCGTGGCAGAAGCGCGAGTGGAAGTCGATCCCCGCCGAGGTCGCGGAGGGTCGCATCACGGCGAAACTCCCCAGCGCTCGCCCCCTCGTCTACTACCTCGCCGTCACCGACGGGCGCGGGCTGGAAGTGAGTACGACGCACGAGGTACTCACCCCGGAGAAGGCGGGCAAAGAAGGTAAGGATCGATGAAGTGATAAGTTCATCGATCCTTAATCGACGGAGGAGCAATGCCCTCCCCCGGAGGTGGCTCTTCGACGGCTTCGCGGGCTTCATCCAGTTTACCGGCCAGCACTTCGACGTGGGTACTCTGGATCATCTCGGCGAGTTCCTTGTCGGCGGCGACCTGATCGAGGCCGAGCCGGTCGCAAATCTTTTGCAACATCTGGAGCATCTTCGTCGATTCCTGCTCCGCCAACAGGCTGATCTGGAGGTCGATGTGCGCCCAGCGGTCGGCCTGTCGGGTTTGTCGATTCTGACTCATCAGCACGAACGTGGAAAGGAAGACCGTCTCGACCGCCAGGACCAGATTCATGAACTGATAGGGGTACGGGTCGAACGTCCATATGCCCGGCAAGTTGACGACGACCCAGGCCGCGATGAGGACGGTGTGCGCGATCACGAAGTGGACGCTGCCGACGAAGGTCGAAATGGCGTCGCTGGCCCAGTCGAGGGTCGATCGCTCGCGCAAGAAGCCCTGTTCGAGCTGCACGATGGAATCGATGTTCTTCTGGGACAGTCCCGGTGGGGTCTTCTTGGGCTTCGGGGAAGATGGATTCATGGGACCCGCCTTTCGGACCTCGTAAGACAGAGCCGTCCGATTCGGAATGCGACGAAGACGCACACGCCGGAAGGATAACGGCATGATAGGGACAGGGAAAGTGGCTGTCTCGGTCCGGGCTTCGTCCTTCGACGGGGCGATTTTTTTCGAGGACATGGCACGCCAATCGCCTGACCAAGTAGATTGTGAGATCGGTCGTCCGAACCTTCCCTATATACCTTGGATACGAAGGAGAACGTCATGCCTTCCGGCGAGAAGAGTCGATACACGGACAAGCAAAAACGTCAGGCCGCCCACATCGAGCAGGGCTACGAGGAGCGCGGAACGTCCGAAGAAGAGGCCGCCCGCCGCGCCTGGGCGACGGTCAACGCGATCAGCGGGGGAGGCAAGAAGAGCGGCTCGGGACGTGGGAAGAAGACGAATCCCGCCCCGACGGCGAAGGGCGGCAAGAAGGGCGGGGCCGCCTCGGCGGCCCGGACCCCGGAGGAACGCTCCGCGTCGGCCAGGAAGGCGGCCCAGACGCGGGCGCGCAACAGGGCCGAGAAGGAGTCCTCGGGCAAGTGACACCCGCATTCGGTCGGGGCGGCCTCGACTGACCGCCCCGACCGGGTGAAGTGGCTAATCCTCCCGGTCCCGCTTCGGGGGATCTTCCGCTTCCTTCTTGTCGGCATTCCGCTCCGCAGCCACTCAATTGCCAACGGCCTCCTGGTTGATCGGGTTCGTCGGATCCGTCTGTGGGGTTGGCCGACGGTCGTCGCGGCTCACCTCGTCGCGCGGTTCTTTTCGTGCCATGACCTCCTCCTTTCGATCCCGCTCGATCACGGGAATGATTCGGGCGAATGCGTCATCTCCTCGGGCCGCACCCATTCGTCGAATTGCTCCGGGCTGACCAACCCCAGTTGCAGGGCGGCTTCACGCAGGCCGAGGCCTTCGCGGTGCGCATTCAGGGCGATCCGGGCGGCCCTTTCGTAGCCGATGTGCGGGTTGAGCGCCGTGACCAGCATGAGCGATCCGTCCAGGTGTTGGCGAATCCTCTCCTCGTCCGGCTCGATGCCCCCGGCACAGTGCTCGGTGAAGGCCCCGATGCCGTCGGCCAGTAACTGGATCGAGTCGAGGACGTTGGACAGGATCACCGGCTTGTAGACGTTGAGTTGGAAGTTGCCCTGCGAGCCGGCGAAGGCGACGGCGTGGTCGTTGCCGAACACCTGCACCGCCACCATCGTGAGCGCCTCGCACTGGGTCGGGTTGATCTTCCCCGGCATGATCGACGACCCCAGCTCGTTTTCGGGGATTCGCAACTCGGCGAAGCCGCCGCGCGGGCCGCACGCATACCAGCGGATGTCGTTGGCGACCTTCATCGTCGCGCCGGCCAGTGTCCGCAGCGCCGCGCTGACGTTCACCATCGCGTCGTGTGCCGAGAGGGCGGCGAACTTGTTCAGGGCGGGGCGAAACGGCCCGCCGGTCTCCTCGGCGATCTTCCGGGCCGCCAGTTCGCCGAAGAGCGGGGGCGCGTTGAGCCCAGTCCCGACTGCGGTGCCGCCGATCGCCAGCGCGTACACTCCCGGCATGGTCCGCTCGATGCCGTCGGTCGCCTCGTCGAGTTGGGCCACCCAGCCCGAGATCACCTGGCCGAGGGTGATCGGCGTCGCGTCCTGGAGGTGCGTCCGGCCCAGCATGACGATTCGCCCGAACGCCTTCGCCTTGGCGTCGAGCGTTTCGCGCAAAGTCCGGATCACCGGGATCAACACGTCCAACTGTTCGACCGTGGCGATGTGCATCACGGTCGGGAATGCGTCGTTCGACGACTGGCTGAGATTGACATCGTCGTTGGGGTGGATCGGCTCCTTGGAACCGACCACCCCGCCGGCCAACCGGATGGCACGATTCGCAATGACCTCGTTGGCGTTCATGTTGGTCTGGGTGCCCGATCCAGTCTGGAACACGACCAAAGGGAACTCGTCGTCTAGTTCCCCGCCGATGACTTCCTGCGCCGCCCGGACGATCAGTTCGACCTTCCGGGCGGACAATCGGCCCAGGTCGCCGTTCGCCAGAGCGGCAGCCTTCTTTAGGACGCCCAAGGCGCGAATCACCGCCCTCCCCCAGCGATAGCGGGCCAGGCCGATCGGGAAGTGCTGGCGCGCCCGCTCCGTCTGGGCCCCCCAAAGACGCCCGGCCGGCACCTCGACCGGGCCGAGGGCGTCCTTCTCCGTGCGATACGAGGGGGTCGCCATCACAAGGACTCCGCAGGTTCCCCGGACGACGGATCGGAGTGGCGGTGCAATAGCCGGGCGGCGGGGTTGCTGATCGGATGTTCCACGACCTCGACCAGGTCAGGGTCGGGTTGATCGAGGTCCGAAGGGCGAAGCGGTTTCGCGGGTGGGGCCGATCCCGGTGCCGGGGAGACCGGATCGCTCGCGGGGAAGGAGTCCTTTCCAGCCATTTCGACCGGGTCGGGAGTCCTGTTAGGGGTGGCGGGAGTAGGTTTTACCGGCATGGCATCCTCCTGTACATGGGTCATGCGAATCAAGGGGCTGAAAGAGCTGCAAAGGGTATGCCAAAGTACGCCCCATTTCTCGCGCGGTCCCGAACAGAGGCGGCACGGCGTTTCGGACGGAGTTGACCTCCCTACCCCGTCAGAACGCTCAGTGTATGCGATTGTCCCGTTTGCCGTCGTGGTCTGCCGGAAGCATTACGCCGTTCAGCGTGGCGTGATGCTCCGCACCCACGGGGACGAGGGCGTGCGACGGCTCGCCCGGCTCCGCCTGGCTCCCGGAACGGTCCTTGAACCACTGGATGACGAAGAAGAAGACCGGCGTCAGGAAGATCCCGAAGGCCGTCACCCCCAACATGCCGGCGAAGACTGCCGTGCCCAGCGTGCGGCGCATCTCGGCCCCCGCGCCTTCGGACAGCATCAGCGGCACCACGCCGAGGATGAAGGCGAACGAGGTCATGATGATCGGCCGCAACCGGAGCTGGCACGCGGCGAGGGTCGCCTCGCGGGCCGGGACGCCCTCCTCGCGCTGGGCCTTGGCGAACTCGACGATGAGGATGGCGTTCTTGCACGCCAGGCCGACCAGTACGAGGAAGCCGATCTGCGTGAAGATGTTGATGTCCATGCGTGCCAGGACGACGCCGACGATGGCGCAGAACAGGCACATCGGCACGACGAGGATGACCGCGAGGGGCAGCGCCCAGCTCTCGTACTGCGCCGCCAAGACGAGGAACACCAGCACGACGGCGAGGACGAAGACCCACATGGCCGTGTTGCCGGTCTGGAGTTGGAGCAGAGCCAACTCGGTCCACTCGGTCCGCATCGTCTGGGGCAACTGGGCCGCAGCGGCGGCCTCGAGGCGCTCGATGGCTTCGCCGGAACTCGTCCCCGGCGCGGCGTCGGCCTGGACGGCGGCGGACTGGTACATGTTGTAGCGCATCACCATGACCGGGCCGCTCTTGAAGCGCACGGTGGAGAAGGCGGCGAGCGGCACCATCTCGTTTTGGTCGTTGCGCACTTTGAGTTGCTTCACATCCTCGATCGATCGGCGATAGATGTCCTTGGCCTGGACGTTGACCTGCCAGGTGCGACCGAAGCGGTTGAAGTCGTTGATGTAATACGAACCCAGATTCGCCTCGAGCGTCGTGCGGACATCGTCGATCGACACGCCGCGATCCTTGGCTTGCGTGCGGTCGATGATGAGTTCCACCCAGGGCGTGTCGGCCCGGAAGCTGGTGAACACCCGTTGAAGGCTGGGGTCGGCGTCGCTGGCCGCTACCACTTTGTCTGCCGTCCGTTGCAAGTTGGCCGGGCCACTATCCCCAGTATCCTGAACGATGATCTTGAACCCGCCTGCGGTCCCGAGGCCCTCCACGGGGGGAGCGCTGAAGATGTTCACGATCGCCTTGGGCACCTCGTGCCGGAGCCTCTCCTCGAGGGCCACGGCGATCGACTCGCTCGACAGGTCGGGCGTCGTGCGGTTCTCGAACTTGTCGAGCATCAGGTAGAGCGCCCCGAAGTTCGAGGCGTTGGCGTTGAGGAGGATCGATTGGCCCGAGATGGCAACGGAATGCTTCACGCCTGGGGTCTTCAGGGCGATCTGCTCGATCTGCCGGACGATGTCCTGGGTCCGCCCCACGGAGGAGGCGTCTGGCAACTGCACGTTGACGAGGAGGTAGCCCTTGTCTTGCTGCGGGATGAACCCGGTCGGCGTGTGCGTGAAGCCATACCAGGTCATGACCAGCAGCCCGCCGTACACGACGAGAACCACAGGAGAGACGCGCAGGAGGCCCGACACGGTCCGCGTGTAGCCGCCCGTCGCGGCGTCGAACAGGCGGTTGAACGCGCGGAAGGAAGTGCCGAGCAAGACGTTGATCGGCCGGCGGAAGAGGACGCCGATAAGGGTCATCAGCACGGCCCCCACCGCGACCGGCCCCCATTCGCGCAGTGCGTCCAGCACACCCTCGGAGGCGTGGATGTCCAGCGCGGCCAGGAGTTGGTCGGCGTAGGGTCCCCCGAACCTGAGGCCCAGCCAGCCGCCCAGAGGGAAGAAGGCGAACCAGGGCAGAGGCTCGAAATGGCCCTTCTCCCGCTGCTTGAGCAGCAGGGCCGACAGAGCCGGGCTGAGGGTGAGGGAGTTGAACGTACTGATGACCGTCGAGACGGCGATCGTCAGGGCGAACTGCCGGAAGAACTGCCCCGTGATGCCCGAGATGAACGCGCACGGGATGAACACCGCCGACAACACCAGGCCGATGGCGACCACCGGGCCAGACACCTGCTCCATCGCCTTGAGCGTCGCTTCGCGCGGAGCGAGTCCGTGTTCGATGTGGTGTTCGACGGCCTCGACGACGACGATGGCGTCATCGACAACGATACCGATCGCCAACACGAGGCCGAAGAGTGTTAGATTGTTGAGGCTGAATCCGATCGCCGCCATCACGGCGAAGGTTCCGATGACGGCCACGGGGACGGCCACCAGGGGGATGAGGGCCGAGCGCCAGTTCTGCAAGAAGACGAGTACGACGATGGCGACGAGCATGATGGCGTCGAACAGGGTCTTGAACACCTCCTTGATCGACTCCTTGATGAACGGCGTGGTGTCGTAGACGATGTCGTAGTCGATGCCCGGCGGGAATCGACCCTTGAGAGCCTTCATGCGCTGCTTGACACGTTTCGCCACGTCCAGGGCGTTACTACCGGGCAGCTGGTACACCGAGAGGGCGACGGACGGATTGCCGTTGAGCGTGCAAGTCTGGTCGTAGGACTGGGCACCCAGCTCGATGCTCGCCACGTCCTTGAGGTGGACGAGCGTGCTGCCGACGTTCTTGAGGACGATGTTGGAGAACTGCTCGGTGTTCTCCAGCCGGCCTAGCGTGGTGATGATGTACTGCGTCACCTGGCCGGACGGCGTCGGCGGCTGGCCGATCTGGCCGGCGGCGACCTGAATGTTCTGCGCCTGGACAGCCGCGATGACATCTTGGGCGTTGAGGTTGTACGTCGCCAGCTTCGCGGGGTCGAGCCAGAGGCGCATGCTGTAGTCGCGCTGGCCGAGGTAGGTGATGTCGCCGACGCCGGGGATGCGCGAAAGCTCGTCGCGAATCTGGATCGTGGCGTAGTTGCTCAGGTCGAGGCTGCTTCGCGACTTGTCCTGCGCGACCAGGTTGACGATCATCAAAACGTTCGGCGACTTCTTCTTGACCGAAATGCCGCGACGCCGGACGAGGTCGGGGAGAGCTGGCTCGGCCAGCGCCTCGCGACTCTGGACCAACACTTGGGAGATGTTCAAATCGCTGCCGGGCTGGAACGTCACGGTGAGGGTGTAGTTGCCGTCGTTGGTGCATTGCGACGACATATACATCATGCCCTCGACGCCGTTGACCTGCTGCTCGATCGGGGCGGCGACCGTGTCGGCCACCACCTGGGCGTTCGCGCCGGGGTAGTACGCCGACACCTCGACCGTCGGCGGGGCGATGTCGGGGTACTGGGCGACGGGCAGCGTGAACAGGGCGATGGAGCCGCCCAGCACGATGACGACGGACAGCACCGAGGCGAAGATGGGCCGGTTGATGAAAAAGCTGGAAAACACGGTGGTTGCCTCATTGCCTCAGGGCGTCACGAGACCTATCGGGTGTGTCGATCGCGGTGGAATACCCGTTCTCACTTCCATTCGGAGTATGTACGCCAATCGGCTTCCCGTCCGATGGCCCGTCGAACCCGTTGGCCTCCCCCACGGACCGGCGGCCCTTGCCATGCAAATACGACACCAGCCACGGCAGCCCGAGTGTCAAGACGCCTGCGGTCGTGAGGATCGCTCGACTCGCCAGCCGGAACCGCGCCCGCGAGAAGAGCGGCATATCATGGAACCCGTCGATGACGTAGAAGAAGACCGGCGTCAGGAAGATCCCGAAGAGCGTCACGCCGAGCATCCCGCTGAAGACGGCGATGCCCAAAACCCTCCGCATCTCTGCCCCCGCGCCATGCCCGACGATCAGCGGCACGACGCCGAGGATGAAGGCGAACGAGGTCATCAGGATCGGTCGGAGCCGTAGCTTGCACGCCTCCAGGGTCGCCTCGCGCCGTGACATTCCGTTCTCGCGCTTGTGCTTCGCGAATTCGACGATGAGGATGGCGTTCTTGCTGGCGAGGCCGACGAGGACCACGAAGCCGATCTGCGTGAAGATGTTGATGTCCCCGTTGGTGATCCACACCCCGGCGAGCGACCCGAGGATGCACATCGGCACCACGAGGATGACCGCCAGGGGGAGGGACCAGGATTCGTACTGGGCCGCCAGGACGAGGAAGACGAACACCACCGACAGGGGGAAGATGAGGTTGTTCCAGACGTTCTTCGAGGCGTCGATCTGCATGTAGTTGATCTCGGTCCACTCGAACGCCATGCCCTTGGGCAACACCTCGTGGCAGAGCCGTTCCATCTCGTCGATCCCCTGCCCGGTCGAAACGCCGGCCTTGGTGCTGCCGAGGATGGCGACGGCGGGATACATGTTGTAGCGCCCGATGTTGATCGGCCCGCCGATCTCTCTGACCTTCAACAGGGCACCCAGAGGGACCATTTCGCCCCCGGAGTTGCGGACCTTGAGGAACTTGACCGCGCTGGGGTCGGTGCGGAACTTCTCGTCGGCCTGGATGACCACCTGCCAGGTGCGGCCGAAGCGGTTGAAGTCGTTGATGTAGAACGACCCGAGGTAGATCTGGAGGGTGTTGAAGACCTCCTTGGGATCGACGCCCAGCGACCGGCACTGCTCGCGGTCGAGATCGACGTACAGCTGAGGGGTGTTCGCGCGGAAGACCGAGAACAGCTTCTCGACCTTGTCGCTCTCCTTCGACCGCGCGATGAGCCGATTCATGTGCTTCTCCAGCTCGACGAATCCCAGACTGTTGCGATCCTCGATGATGATCTTGAACCCGCTGGACGCCCCCAGCCCAGAGACGGGGGGCGGAGTGAAGATGGAGATGTTGGCACCGGGAACCTCTTCCTCGAGAACCTTTCGCGCCTCCGCCGTGATGGCGTCGGAGGACAGGTGCGAGGAGCGCCGCTCGTCGAAGGATTTGAACGTGACGAAGAACTGTCCGAAGTTGGCCCCGTTGGCGTTGAGCGTGAACGACTGGCCGGCGATCTCCGTCGTGTGTTCGACGCCCTCCAGTTCTTTGACCAAGTCGTTGATCTGATCGACGACCTTCTGGGTACGCTGGAACGAGGCGGCGTCGGGGAGCTGCACGGCGATGTAGAATCGCCCCTGGTCCTGATTGGGGATATAGCCCAGGGGCAACTTGGTCGATCCCCACCAGCCCACGGCGAGCAGCACACCGTAGGCGACGAGGACGACCCCGCTCGCCCGCAGGGATAGGCCGACGGTTTTCGTGTAGCCGCCCGTGGCGAGGGCGAATCCCCCGTTGAACAGCCGGAAGAACCATCCCAGGAGCAAGTCGAGCAAGCGACCGGGCAGATCCTTCTTCGCCCCGCGCGGGCGCAAGAGGATGGCGGCAAGTGCCGGGCTGAGGGTGAGCGAGTTGAAGGCACTGATGACCGTCGAGACCGCGATCGTGAGGGCGAACTGCCGAAAGAACTGCCCCGTGATGCCCGAGATGAACGCACACGGGACGAACACTGCCGACAGCACCAGGGCCACAGCGATGACGGGGCCGGACACCTCGTCCATCGCGCGGTGGGCGGCTTGTCGGGGTGTCATCCCGTGTTCGATGTGGTGTTCGACCGCCTCGACGACGACGATGGCGTCGTCCACGACGATGCCGATCGCCAATACCAGACCGAAGAGCGTCAGGTTGTTCAGGGTGAACCCGATGGCCGCCATCACCGCGAAGGTTCCGACGATTGCGACGGGGACGGCGAGGAGCGGGATGAGGGCGGATCGCCAGTTCTGCAAGAAGACCAACACGACGATCGAGACGAGGATGATGGCCTCGATGAGCGTCCGAATGACCTCCTTGATCGACTCTTCCATAAAGGGGGTCATGTCCAGGGAGATGACGTAGTCGATGTCCTCGGGGAAGCTCTTCTTCAGCTGGTTCATCTTGTCGCGGACGCGCTGGGCCACCGCAATGGAGTTGGCGTCCGGCAACGCCCAGATGGCGAGGCTGGCGTTGGGCCTTCCGTTGACCTTGCTCGTGGAGTCGAGGTTGCGAGCGCCCAGCTTGGCGCTACCGATGTCTTTGAGGCGGATCTTGCGACCGCTGGCGTCGGTGCGGAGGATGATGTCCTCGAATTGCGCGGTGGTCGTCAATCGGCCCAGTGTCGAGATGGTGTACTCGAAAGAAACCCCGGAGCCGCCCGCCTCCTGACCGAGGTGCCCCGAGGCCACTTGAAAATTCTGCTCGCGGACGGCCCGGACGACATCGGAGGCGGTCATGTTCATGGCCGCCAGGCGCTCGGGATCGACCCAGAGGCGCATACTGTAGTCCTGCTGCCCGAACTGCACCACGTCGCCGACGCCTGGAACACGGGCCAATTCGTCCTTGATCTTGATCGTGGCGAAGTTGCTCAAATGGAGCTGGTCGTAACGCCCTTCGGGGGAATAGATCGCGATGACCTGGAGGATGTCCGGGTTGCGCTTGCGAGTCGTGACACCCGCTTGCTTGACGACATCAGGCAGGAGCGGGAGCGCAAGGTTGATCCGGTTCTGGACCAGGACTTGAGCGAAGTTGAGATTCACACCGGGCTTGAACGTCGCAGTCAGCGTGTAGCTGCCATCATTGTTCGACTGCGAGACCATGTACATCATGTTCTCGACGCCGTTGACCTGCTGCTCGATCGGGGCAGCCACCGAGTCGGCCACTACCTGAGCGTTCGCGCCAGGGTAGGTACACGAGACGTTGATGCTCGGCGGCGTGATCGGCGGGTACTGCGCAACGGGTAAGTTGTAGACCGCCACCCCCCCGGCGAGGGTGATCACGATCGACAGGACCGAGGCGAAGATCGGCCGTTCGATGAAGAAATGCGAGAACATCTCGACCCCTACCCGCAGAGTGACAAGGTGACGCCGGGTGACAAGGTGAAAGAGTTTTCCAGCGCCTTGTCACCGTCTCCCTGTCTCACCTGCCGTCCCCTTGTCCCCTTGTCCCCTTGTCCCCCGCCGTCACCGAAGGGTAGAGCAGCTTGCCCAGCGGGAAGCCGGGAGACTTCGGCTGAGGCTTCGGGGTTGCCTTGACGGGCTTGTCCCTCTGAACCCTCTGCATGCCGTTGATTACTACCCGCTCGCCCGGCTTCAAGCCTTCCTTGATGACACGCAACCCCTGGACGGCCTGCCCTTGGATTATGGGGCGGTACTGCGCCTTTTCGTCGTCGTCGATCACATACACGTACTTCTTTCCCTGGTCGCTCTGGATGGCCTCGTCGGGAATCAGGAGCGCAGGATAGGGCCGACCAAGAGGAAGGCGGATGCGAACGAACAGACCCGCCTTGAGGACGCCGCGCGGATTGGGGAAGACACCACGCATGCGAATCGTGCCGGTGTTGCCATTGAGCCGATTGTCCACGAAGTCCACGACACCCTTCTGCTCGAACTCGTCCTCGTTGGCCAGGCGCATCAGAACAGGGAGTTTCAGGTCGTTCGCATGGAGGTCCGAGGATCCAGACACCTTCTCCCCCGTGAGCTTGAGGTAAGTGCGCTCGTCCACGTCGAAATAGGCATAGACCTTGTCGTCCGCGACAATGGTGGTCAGCAAGGTCTCGCCCGCCTTGACGAGGTTGCCTGGGTCGGCCGCACGGCGGCTGATCCGGCCGCTGATCGGGGCTTCCACCTTCGTGTACGCCACCAGAATCTTGGTCTTCAAGCGAGCGGCCGTCATCGCCAACACGGACGCCTTGGCCTTTTCTCGGGCACCAATCACCTGGTCGTACTCTTCCCGCGACATGCTCCGCGAACCCAGCAAGGTCCGGGCCCGCGCGGCGTTTGCCTCCTGGAGGTTGCGCTCCGCGACGGCCAAGGTTACGTTCGCGTCTGCCACTTCGAAGTCTGCTTTGTAGAGTTCCGGGTTGATTAGGAACAGCACATCCTTCTCGCGAACCTTTTCCCCTTCCTTGAAGGGAGCCTCGAGGATGTACCCGGAGACGACCGGCCGGATTTCCACCGTTTCCTTGGCTTCCAGTCGGCCCGTGAAGTCATCGAAGTCCAGCACCTCGTCGGTGATCGGCGTCGTGACATCGACCTCGATCGTCTTGTCTTCCTTGGGTGGCGGCTTGGTGTTGCAACCGACGGCGAGAACTCCCACGACCAATGCCAGGAAGCCAACCACCCAGTGCCCGGCGGGCTTCCGACGGGGGCCAAGGCGAAGCGAACCGTGGGAAGAAAGTGTGGTCATCGGCAGTCTCCTGCGGCAGGTAGCACTGGGGTTGGATCCTGGCGGTTCGTCATGCGGAGCTGGCGGTGAAGGCTTTCACCAGCAAACTGACTGACCAGTCAGTCTCGTTATAAATAGTAGTCAATCGGAGTGCCAGTATCAACCGAGAAACATCAACTCTGGGAAGATTCCGAAAATCACCTACTCCTGATTCGATGCGAGCCTCGTGCCGGAGGCTCGTCTCGAAGTCGCCGATCCGGTGGGTGGACCGAAGGGGAGGAATGCGGCATGAGGGAAGCGTGTCGGGAAGGATAGACGATCGACACACGTTGGATATTCGCGATTCGTTCTCACGACTTGGGAATACCCCCGGCAGGATTCGAACCTGCGACCTTCGCTTTAGGAAAGCGCTGCTCTATCCCCTGAGCTACGGGGGCAAATCGTTATCTGTCCTTGATTTACGTCACATTCGTAAACCTCCTCCACTCGAGCCTACACCTGCTACGCTGACGCCAGAAGTGGTCGGAAGTGTTGTCAGCGCTTCCGACCGCGAACACAGCAACACCTGTATTGGAGCCGTTGCCCTATCCTCCGACCATTCTACACCTGGGACTGCGTCACGCAAGCCCCCCAAAGCCTCTACGACGACTTTCCGCTGTTCCCCCATGCCGCCGGAGTGTGGGCCAAGAAGATCAGGGGCAAGAGGCACTATACTCGTCGCGGGCAGGGATGACACCTCTGGTAAGGGAGGACTGAGCCAGTCGCTCGAGGGTTCAGGACGCTTTCCCGGTCCTGGCCTGGTTTCCCTCGCTAGCGCGTTTCGAAGTTGCGCGGTTGGAGCGATCACGGACGGACACGACCGGAGCGGCGATGCGTAAGCACAATGCCTCGAAGTTAAGGGGCGGTTTGCGGGACGACTACGAGGGTGGGGATGAATCGCTCCTCGTCCGCCTTTCTCTTCACCGGCCAGGCCGGCCGCGTCACCTTCTTCTTCCG